>CALIIC010000106.1 GCA_938020445.1 uncultured Flavobacteriaceae bacterium
AATCATCTTGGGCAAAGCCATTCATTGAAAGTAAGCCAACTGCGGTAGCTACTAAATAAGTTCTTAGTGATTTCATTTTTATATTTTTTTGTTGGGTTTTGTTTTATTTATCTTTTTATTGAACACTATTCAGACACTTCCGCATGGTGCACCAAGGGAAAATGAAAGATAACGTTATTCCTGTTTGAATTATTTTGCCTCGTTCAAGGTCCAGTCGTACGGATAGTACGAAACCTTTGCTTTTAAGGGAAGTTTCTCGGACTTGTATTTATTAATGAATTCGGTCACCTTGCCATCATGTTCAAAATCACCCTTGTACCATTCGAAAATCTGCGAAATTTTGACCTTATTTTTATTTACCTGGATAAAAGAAGGATTGTTCAGTGCGGCAACTGTCTGCTTTTCTAATTGACTTTCCAGTTTGGCTGGAGTGTAGGCTTGATTAATGATCGGAGGGCAACCCAAACCGGCACATACCAATACAAAATGAAAACGGGCCTCTTTGGGAAAAATGCCACGGAGCAATTTGTTCTCAATATCATTCAAAGTGGTATTTGTACCTCCTATCGAATACGTGGTCTTATCAAAAAAACCAGCAACATCTAATGGTTGCTTTACAGGATAGTTAGTAACGATTCCCTTGATCACCGACAAATTATAGGCATTGATCCAAAACGATTGGTATTCGGCCGCATTGTCTTTTGACACTGAAATACTTTCAGCCATTTTCAATAGGGCGTTCAATTCGGAAGGATCGGCCTTGATATTCTTATAGGCCACTCGCCCATTTGATACATGCTTCTTTAAAAAAGCATCTGCCCCGGCAAAAAATGTATCTGTAGTTTGCGCTGTTCCAACTGAAACTAGACTTAAGCAGAGTAGAAGAACGATATGGGTTTTGATTTTCATAGTTAAAGATTTAAAAGGTTTTGTTAGCGTTTAACTTCCGCATAGGTCGACCTGGTTTCGGCAACCCTACAAAAATATTTCAATTTTATGATATATTTAAGATTTTCAGAATCAAGCCGTTACAGGTACGTATTTCAAAGACAAACCTTACAAACTAGGTTCATATTTATTTTCTTTCTAAATTATACAACAAATTTAAGTTCTTCAGTTTTAGGACGACACACTCGACAACTACCCAATTAAAGATCACATGGAACATATTGTAATTATCGGTAATGGTATCGCCGGCGTATCCGCGGCAAGGCACATTCGCAAGAATTCAGATAAGAAGATAACCATTGTTTCTACTGAAACCGAGTACTTTTTCTCCCGCACAGCACTGATGTACGTGTATATGGGACACATGAAGTTCGAACACACCCAGCCGTACGAGAATTGGTTTTGGAAGAAAAATAGGATTGATCTGATCAAAGGATTCGTGACCAAGGTAGATCACCAAAATAAAAAATTGGTCCTCAAAGAAGGTGGCGAATTGGCATATGATAAATTAATCATCGCTACCGGGTCAAAACCCAATAAGTTTGGATGGCCGGGACAAGACTTAAAAGGGGTACAGGGTCTTTATCACAGGCAAGACCTAGAACAACTAGAAGCCAACGCGCCAAACAACAAGGTATGTAACAGAGCTGTTATTGTAGGGGGCGGACTCATAGGAATCGAATTGGCCGAAATGTTGGTCACTCGAAACATTCCCGTCACTTTTTTGGTGCGCGAAACGAGTTTTTGGAACGGCGTATTGCCGAAAGGGGAATCTGCGCTGATCAATGAGCATATTGCCGAACACCATATCGATCTGCGTTTGGCCACGAATTTGGTCGAAATAATTTCCGATGAAAACGGACGGGCAAAAGCCGTTACCACCGACAAAGGAGACACGATCGAATGTAATGTCGTGGGGTTAACCGCAGGTGTTTCTCCCAATGTCGACTTCTTGAAAGCATCTGGTATCGAATTGGGACGTGGCGTAAAAGTCAACCGATTTTTAGAGACCAATATTCCCGATGTATATGCCATTGGCGATTGTGCAGAACAACATGAAGCCATTGGCAACAGGCGGCCCATTGAGGCGGTTTGGTATACCGGTAGGATGATGGGCGAGACACTTGCGCAGACCATTTGTGGTAATCGACGTTCCTACAATCCGGGGCATTGGTTCAATTCGGCCAAGTTTTTAGATATTGAATATCAAACCTATGGGTGGGTATTCAGCGAACGGGGCATGAAAGAATACGAACAACACTTTCATTGGCGACACGCTACAGAAAAAATCTGCATCACGGTGTCTTTTGATAAGAACACCAAAAAATTCCTGGGGATCAACACCTTCGGCATTCGCATGCGGCATACTATTTTTGATCGGTGGCTTACCGAGGAGCGCGGAGTAGATTATGTGATGGAATATTTAAAGGACGCCAACTTCGACCCGGAGTTTTACAAGGTGTACGAAGGAGAAATACTTTCCGCATATAATGCTGAATTCGGAACGAGCATTACCCCTAAAAAGAAAAGCTGGAAACGTATTTTTTCGACCACTTAACTGAATTGAAAATTGAAGCCTTTTGGAAAAGGGCACCGGCCTCGGTCGGAATAAAAAAATAGATTCTAAATGAAAGCAATTAAAAACATAGGCCTTGTTATTTTCTTAGTCGGTTTGGCCATTTTCACGGCACTACCCGTTATAGGAACATTTAAAATAGACCAGGCCACCTTTGATCAAATGGCACAAGACCAAGGCTTCGCCAAGAGCGAGCTCTTTGTAGAAGCCATGCAAAAAAATGTAGTCGGCAAGGAGTTCCAAGGCATACAGCAATTATCCCCACTTGTTACGGAGGCGCTTGAAACCGCCAATGCGACCAACAAAAAAAATAAAGCCTACAAAAAAGTAATCTATACGAAACCGAACGACATGGTCTCTTCGATCGGAAAGAAATCGGGCGCCGGGTACATCGTCGAAAATAAGGGCTTGATGTGGTTTTTAACCTTTGGCCTTGGCATTATAGGAGCGCTCATGTTCATTTTACCCAATGTCATATTACTGGGAAAAAAAGGCATCAAAAACAATGGAATTTACCATGAAAGCGCCACAAATCAGGGATGGATCGCCTGGATGGTCTTTATCTTTTTGGTAGCCTTCTATGTCATCCTATACTTTGCGCCCCAATACGCTGTCAATTGGACCTACCTTGTTGATCCGATCAGTGAGAGTTTGAGTGGCAATCCCGCAGGGCACTGGTTCGTATACGGCTTTATGTATTGTGTAGTGATGACGGTGATGGCCGTACGTATGTATATCAAATACAGGCACAATGTATACCAAATGGTGCGCACGACCTCGGTACTTTTCTTTCAGATCGTATTCGCTTTCTTGATTCCAGAAATCATGGTGCGTTTACAAATGCCCTACTACGATTTCAAAAATGCCTTTCCGCTCGATTATGACTTCTTTTTTCAATGGAATATAAAATCGCTCATGAATAGTGGTGGCATTGGTCTCTTTATCTTGGTATGGGGAATCGTGCTAACATTGGTCGTAGTCCCGGTAATGGTCTATTTCTTTGGAAAGCGTTGGTATTGTTCTTGGGTATGTGGCTGCGGAGGCCTCGCAGAGACCTTAGGAGATCCCTACAGGCAACATTCAAGTAAATCGCTATTTTCATGGAAAATAGAACGTTGGTTGATTCACGGGGTATTGGTATTTGCCGTTGGGATGACGCTGATGACCCTCTACAGTTTTTTCACGGATACAGGTATGGTACTTGGTCTAAAGACATCAAGCGTACAGAATACGTATAGTACCATGATCGGTGCAGTTTTCGCGGGGGTTATCGGTACGGGCTTCTACCCTATTTTCGGGAATCGCATGTGGTGTAGGTTCGGTTGCCCTTTGGCCGCTTATCTTGGCTTTGTACAACGGTTTAAATCACGTTTCAGAATTACCACGAACGGTGGGCAATGCATTTCTTGTGGAAATTGCTCAACCTATTGTGAGCAAGGAATCGATGTTCGGGCCTATGCCCAAAAAGGAGAGAATATCGTACGCTCTAGCTGTGTGGGCTGTGGCGTTTGTTCGGCTGTTTGCCCGCGTGGGGTATTGAAACTTGAAAACGGACCTTTGGAGGGTAGAATCAACCCTACAGAAGTACTTCTCGGAAATGATGTAGACCTAATGGACTTGGTAAACAAAAAATAAGATATTTAAGATCGTTAGTTAGTCAACACGTTTTCGACAAAAAAATGAAACACCTGTCATGTTCTTAAAAGTATTCTTAATCGGCAGTATGCTACTTCTTTTCGGAAACCCTTCCGAGTGGTCGGGAATGTACTATAAGGAATATTATGAAACAGGACGCCCTAAAGCCGAAGGTTGGCTTAAAAACGGACTGAAAACAGGCTATTGGCGCTTTTATCACCCCAATGGAAAAGTAGCCGAAAAAGGGCATTATGAACAAGGAAGACGTCAAGACTACTGGTATTTTTATACCCCAAAAGGTACTTTGCAACAGGCTGGGCATTATGAAAATAATACCAAGGCCGATTGGTGGTTGTTCTACGACGAGTATGGCAAGGTGAATCACAAATGCCAATTGAACAGGGGCAAGAAAAATGGCTATTGTTTGCGCTACAAAAACAGTAAACTCACCTCAGCGGAAAAGTATCAAAATGGCAAAAAAATCAAAGCGTGGTATAGCCTTCGAAGTTTTAAAAAAGAAAACAGTTTATCCGATTTAAGGTAATGCGCGATCCTTTAGAAACCCGACCCGATATAAAGGTTATTATTCCCGCATTCAACGAAGCCGATTCGATTGGAAAAGTGATCCATGAGCTTCCAAAATCGGTCTCGGAAATAATAGTTATTAACAATAATTCGACAGACGCTACCGAGGAAAATGCCCGCAATGCCGGGGCTACCGTACTGACCGAAGTTCGAAAAGGGTATGGATACGCCTGTCTTTGTGGAATGGATTACCTGGCCAAACAGTCCAAACCACCCGATATTGTCGTATTTATCGATGGAGACTATTCTGATTACCCAGAGGAACTCGATAAGGTGGTCGCGCCCATTTTGAATGACGGGCTTGATTTTGTTGTTGGATCGCGGGTGAAGGAATTACGGGAGGAAGGTAGCATGACGCCACAGCAGATTTTTGGTAACTGGTTGGCAACAAGTTTAATGAAATTGTTCTTTAGGGCAACATTTACCGACCTTGGGCCGTTTAGAGCTATAAAGTATGCACAATTACTTGCACTGAAAATGCAGGACAAGACCTATGGATGGACGGTGGAAATGCAGCTAAAGGCCTTAAAACAGAAATTGACATATACCGAAGTACCAGTACGTTACAAAAAAAGAATCGGCATTTCAAAAGTGTCCGGTACCGTAAAAGGTAGTATATTTGCGGGCATAAAAATATTGGGTTGGATTTTCAAATACAGCATAAAATAACATGGGACTAACAATTGCTTACATCATTATCGCCATCTATAGTATCGCGTTGCTTTTGATATTCTTTTATAGTTTGGCCCAGTTGAATCTGTTGGTCAATTATCTGGGATATAAAAAACAAAATCAGAATGCCCCGAAATTCAATCTTTTAGATGCCAAAGAGATTCCCATGGTCACCATTCAATTGCCCGTTTACAACGAAGAGTATGTAATGGAACGGTTATTGGAGAACATTGCAAAAATAGAATACCCAAAAAGTAAATTGGAAATTCAGGTATTGGACGATTCCACCGATGATTCGGTCGTAGATACCGCTAAATGGGTAAAGGAGCTTCAAGCCACCGGTTTGGACATTCAACACATACGCCGTGAAAATCGCCAAGGTTTTAAAGCAGGAGCTTTGAAAGAAGGTTTGGAAATCGCCAAAGGGGAATTCGTAGCGATTTTTGATGCTGACTTCTTACCAGACAGTGATTGGTTGAAGAAAACCGTCATCTATTTCAAAGATCCGGAAATTGGAGTGGTACAGACCCGTTGGGGGCATATTAACCGAGATTACTCTGTTTTGACGCGTATACAAGCCTTTGCGTTGGATGCACATTTCACCTTGGAACAAGTAGGAAGAAATGCCAAGGGCCATTTTATCAACTTTAATGGTACCGCAGGTATCTGGAGAAAGCAATGTATTCTTGACGCCGGTAACTGGGAAGGTGATACTTTGACAGAGGATTTGGATTTAAGCTACCGTGCCCAGTTAAAAAATTGGAAATTCAAGTACTTGGAAGACGTGGAGACGCCCGCAGAACTTCCCGTAGTAATCAGTGCCGCCCGCTCACAGCAATTTCGTTGGAACAAAGGAGGTGCCGAGAATTTCAGAAAAACTGTTTGGAGTGTCATCAGTGCCAAAAACATTCCCTTTAAAACAAAATTTCATGGGGTGATGCATCTATTGAACAGTAGTATGTTCCTATGTGTTTTCGTTGTTGCACTTTTGAGCATCCCCACCATGTACATAAAGAATGTATTCCCGCAATTCGACCTCGTATTCGACGCGTTGAGCTTCTTTATCCTAAGTACGGTAATTCTCTTTGTATGCTATTGGTTCACTTATAAAAGTATACAGGGCAGCAGCTTCGATAATTTTGTAGACTATATAAAACTCTTCTTTACCTTTTTCTCCGTAGCACTAGGTTTTTCCCTGCATAATTCAATAGCTGTTTTGGAAGGTCATATGGGGAAACGAAGTGAATTTGTTCGTACTCCCAAATTCAACATCAATAATCTTACTGAAAGTTGGAAAGGGAATAAATACCTCACCAAGAAGTTATCACCTAACATGGTCTTGGAGTTTGCCTTGATGCTTTACTTCCTTTACGGAATGTACTTGGCAATCCCTTTAAACGATTTCGGGCTTTTCCCATTCCATTTCATGCTTTTCTTGGGCTTTGGGTTTGTTTTCTTTAAATCGTTGACCGCAAGAGCTTAATACCAGCTTTTCATTTCTTTCTATTTCTGTACTCTAGTTCGGTCGTTGCTATAAAGACTTTGCAATAAACGCCCATACACGTTATTCCTTAGAATCATTAAGGGATACACATTCTTTTAAAGATGATGCATAAAGCCGTCTAAGTATGTTCTAGTGTCTAGGGCAATTAAATGATTTGCTACCTTAGAGGCTTACTATGGATGAATACGGACACTTGCTTTGGTTTGCAAACCGTACCCAATTTAAAACCAAATAGAAACTGTAACTATGGAAAAATCTTGTGCACCCGCTCCGATCAACAAAAAAGAATATGTATCCGATATTGGGAAAATACTGGTCAAAGAGCATGGGAAAAAGAACTATTACAAACCGGAGGAAGTAAAAAAAGCGCATCAACAAAGTAAATGGTATCAAGGACTTGATTTCTCTTGTTGGGCAATGAGCACCTATTCCTCTCATTCTGATTTTGACCGGTATCACGAGGAAACTGGGGAGCTTTGCAACTATGTAGAAATGAAAGGTGAAATGTTAAGCGGCCTATCCTTTTCGCCAACAACTGACTGGATTGATATTCCCGATTTCGATATTGATGCTTCCTGGCTCGATTTTGGAAGCGTTTTTGAAGGCATATTTGAAGGTATCGGAGATTTTATTGGTGGAATATTCGATGGATTATAAAAAAGAGAAATTCGCTCGTAAAAACACCGCTACCCTAACCACATAAGAATATAAACCTCTTCTTTTTTCTCAGTTCTGCGTACCGTGCCGCCCAAGCACAAAACTCGACGAAAGATTCCATTAATAGGAGCACCTCCTTTCATTATCGCAACAGATAGATTATATTCATAAGAAATAGCATCGAAATACCTTCAAAATGGGCGACCACCAAGACCGCATTGACCAATTGAACCAAAAATTGGAAGCACTTCTAAACAAGCAAGAACACTTTGCGAAAGAATTAATGGGGCTTTATAAGGAAATTGAAGCACTCAAAAAATTACCTCCGGAGCAACTTTCCGTAAAAGTGAAAAGTGAATCAGAAACGGTGGCAACCGTTCCGGAAATAGAAAATACCCCTAGCAAGGAACCTGAAATAGCGGCCATTGTAAAAAAAGTGCAGAGCGAACAAGAGGTGTCTATAGAAAAACCTGCACCGACACCTCTAAAACGTATTCAAAAACCAAAAGGCAAGTCGAATTTAGAAAAGTTCATCGGCGAGAATCTCATCAACAAAATCGGTATTGCGATTACCGTTATCGGGGTGGCTATTGGTGCCAAATATTCCATTGATAATAATTTGATCAGCCCTTTAACGCGCATCGTACTAGGGTACCTAGTAGGCTTGGGCCTGATCGGTTTTGGAATGAAACTAAAGGCCAAATACGAAAATTTTAGCGCCGTATTGGTAAGTGGTGCCTTGGCAGTCATGTATTTAATCACCTTCGCGGCCTATAGTTTTTACGAACTTTTTCCGCAGCTAATGGCCTTTGGACTCATGCTCCTTTTTACCGTTTTTGGCGTAGTCGCGGCCTTGAACTATAACAAGGTGGTCATTGCCCATATTGGGCTGGTAGGCGCGTACGCTGTTCCGTTTCTGCTAAGCGACAATTCTGGGAATACCTTGGTGTTCTTTAGCTATATAGCAATCATCAATATTGGTATTTTGGTTATTGCACTGCAGCGCTATTGGAAATCATTGTACTACGCAGCCTTTATCTTTACATGGCTTATTTATTCAAGTTGGCGCTTGTTCAGTTTTAAGCAAGAAACCGATTTCACGTTGGGAATGGTTTTTCTAATCGTTTTCTTCCTGATTTTTTACCTGACTTTTTTAGCATATAAGTTCTTGAAATCTGAGAAGTTCTTGAAATCGGATATTGTATTGTTGCTCCTAAATTCATTCCTTTTTTACGGTCTAGGCTACGGGCTATTGAACCAACACGAAACAGGGGAACAACTCTTGGGTCTTTTTACGCTCTGTAACGCCATCATACACTTTGTTGTCAGCGCGGTGATTTTCCGTAAAAAGCTTGCCGATAGAAATCTTTTTTATTTGGTCTCGGGCTTGGTCCTGGTCTTTATTACTATGGCCATACCCGTGCAATTAGATGGCAATTGGGTAACCTTGTTATGGGTTTTAGAAGCCGCTTTGTTGTTTTGGATCGGCCGTACGAAAAAGGTATCTTTTTACGAATACCTGTCCTATCCGCTAATGATACTGGCATTTTTCAGCCTTATGGAGGACTGGGAGAAGATGTATTCCTATTACACTATTGAAACCCTATCCGCATCCTTTCCTAAAATAGGCCTGCTAACCTCCCTGTTGTTCGTAGCCACCTTTGGTTTTATGAATTGGACACAATACAAAACCCGCGAGACACCAGAAGCACAGAAAACGAATTGGATGGGAAAGGCAATGCGCTACGGCATGCCCATCATTTTTTTGATGAGCCTCTATGGGGCATTCTACATGGAAATCGATTACTATTTTGAAAAGGCCTATCAGCGATCCCAAATACAATTACCAGGTACCGACACCTACCCTACCTATAACTATGAGCTACGAGATTTTGGCCGCGTTTGGCTATTTAACTACACCCTATTTTTCGTTGCCGCCTTGGCATTGGTGAACATTCAAAAAATTAAGAACCGTGTTTTTGGCATTGTTCTCCTGACCCTACAACTTCTGTGCGTGCTATTTTTCCTTACCGCCGGACTTTACATTTTAAGTGAGCTACGTGATGCGTATCTCAATGAAAGTCTGGCTGAAAACTATGACATTGGTCCCTTTTATGTAGGCATTCGTTATGTCGCTTTCTTATTTTTTGGTCTATTGCTCTATTCAATATATAAATTGACACGCGCACAGTTTATGCGAATCAATTTCAAGTTGCCCTTTGAAATGCTTCTACATATATCCATCCTATGGATCCTAAGTAGTGAGCTTCTCAATTGGATGGATATTGCCGGCTCAAACCAAACCTACAAACTAGGACTAAGTATTTTATGGGGGGTGTATTCGCTCTTCTTGATCGGTCTTGGCATTTGGAAAAAGAAAACGCCCCTTCGCATCGCAGGTATTGCACTTTTTGCGGTTACGCTTGTCAAATTGTTCTTTTACGACATCGCATCGCTCAATACCATTTCAAAGACCATTGTCTTTGTCTCCTTGGGTGTTTTATTATTGACCATTTCCTTTTTGTACAACAAATACAAACCTGCTTCCGATGAAATTGAGGACTAGTTTTTATCTTATTCTTTTGTGTCTTTCTGCGGGAAATGCCTTTTCGCAGTTAGACAGTTACCAACATAAAATACCCTTATCGGGCGTTGAAGGGCAATGGCATAAAATTGTCTTGAACGAATCGATTTTCGAGAAAATCGAAAGCAATTTTTCCGATATGCGAATTTATGGCCTCACCGCTTCAAACGATACTATTGAAGCGCCCTATATTTTGAAGATCAACAAAGAGGAAAGTACCCGGCAACGTATTGATTTTAACCCTATCAACCGTTCAAAAAATAATCAGGGGTATTATTTCACCTATGAAATTCCCGACAGTGAAGCCATCAACCAGATACACCTAGATTTTAACAATACCAATTTCGATTGGTACGTACAGTTAGAAGGCAGCGAAAATCGAACACAATGGTTTACCATTATAGAAGATCAGCGCATCCTTTCAATTAAAAACGACCAAACGAACTATTCATTTACGGATCTCGATTTTACAACTTCCAAATACCGGTATTATCGGGTAAACATCAAAACCTCGGACAAGCCTGAATTGCGATCGTCCAGAATCGTGCGTGATGACATTATCTCTGCGGGTTATACATCTTACAACATCAAAAAACAAACGACGACCAATCCTCCACTTCAAAAACAAACGGTGGTAGACATCGATTTGGGCAGTAGGGTTCCACTGAGTTATCTAAAAATGACTGCTGCGGATGAAATAGATTACTATCGTCCTATTTCCATTTCCTATAAAAGCGATAGTGTAAAAACGGAAAAGGGATGGAAGTATTCCTATAGCAACCTTAGTTCGGGAATTTTCAGCTCTATTGAAAACAATGAATTCCGTTTTCAAAATACACTTGTACAACACATTCGGGTAACTGTTCAAAATCAGGACAATAGACCACTCCATATCCAAAATTTTGAGGCCAAGGGGTATGTTCATGAACTAATTACACGGCTTACCGAACCCGCAACCTATTATTTGGCCTTTGGCAAGGCCAACGATCGCACACCTAATTATGATATCAATAGGGTCTCGACCAACATACCCAAAGCTTTTACCCTATTACAAATGGGGACCATTCAAGACATTCCAAAGAAGAAAACAACCACTACAAAACCCCTATTTGAGAATAAATTATGGCTTTGGGGAATCATGGGCACGGTAATATTAGTTTTAGGATGGTTTACAATACGGATGATGCAAAAGTCTTAGAAACTATTTTAATTTTTGAGAAACACTATCCCTGGAACTTTCCCGGGCACACCTATGAAAGTATTGGGGTCTTTTTACAGGAATGGAATCGTTATCTTCGTTTTTAACTATTTTCAATTGCTGGCCACAACTAAAAAAAGCGTACAAAATTATTGGAGAACAAAATAGAATTTATCGCAAGTATTGGAAAGATTGTTGTTTTTATAATGATACTTCTTTCCATTTTTCTTTTTACGGTTAAAACGAAGAATAAAGTATCCAATAGGCTTTTTGGTATTTATTTACTTGTCATAGCATTTGACTTAATTGGTTTGTTTACAAACAAAACGTTGGAATATCCCACTATTCAAAATGCAAAAATGGCCTCTAGCTTGCTACAATTGCCGTTGTTTTATCTCTACGTATTATCCGCTTGTTACTCCAATTTTAAAATCTCAAAAAAACATATTGTACATTTTTTATTGTTCCTACTGTTTCTTGTCATTTTTAAAATATCGGCCTTCTCTAGCCAAAGCTTATTGTTTTATGAACTCATTGGGGAAGTACAGTTCATGGTGTATACTATTGCCATCTTTATGGTTTTGAAAAAGTATAAAACGGTTTACCTTGAAAATTATTCAAATGCAAATTATGCCATTCACAAATGGCTGTTTCAAATAACAGTTTTCTCTTGTATCGCACATTCGTTTGTCCTTATAAGATGGTATTTGTCAAATTCAATATTCCAAGAATATGTTTTAAACATCAATATCTTAATAAGCCTTTCCGTATTGTCAATAACGGTATTCTTCGTCTTAAAGGCCTTGTATCAACCCGAACTTTTTACGGGTATCAACATCCATTTAAACCCGGTAAAGACATTTTTTGAAAAGAAAACAACTAGAGATAGTCGTCAAAAAAGTGAGTCCGAAAGTGAGCATTTAAACAAGCTTACTTCATTAATGGAAAAGGAAAAGCCTTATCTGGATTTTGAATTAACATTGCAAAAATTGGCCATTCAAACCGATATTCCAGAAAAAGAATTATCGATATTGATCAATCATCATTTAAACAAGCATTTTTTTGATTTCATTAATGAGTATCGAATAAATGATGCAAAAACACTATTGCAAGATACTTCCAAAAAAGAACTTACTGTTTTAGAAATATTGTACTCCGTTGGTTTCAACTCTAAGTCTTCCTTTTATACCGCCTTTAAGAAGGCAACGAACCAAACACCTTCAGAGTACAGAAAATCGTTTCAATAAATAATATGTCCGATTTAAAACCGAACGCATTCGGCAGCTAAAAATCAGTCCGACTTTCTTTATTCGGACTTTTAGCCTTCTACAATTCTTCATTTTTGTTTCAAACTAATACAAAGCAAAAATGAAATCAATCTACATTCTCGCATTCGCATTAACCGCCCAATTTTGTTTTGGTCAACAACTGCCAAAAGAGCTCAAAGGACTTGATACCAAAATAGAGGATTTAATAAGGCAACACAATGCCGTTGGTTTGGCGGTAGCTGTAGTCAAGGATGATAAGGTTCTATATTCGAAGGGTTTTGGTTATCGCAATTTGGAAGAAAAATTGCCCGTAAATGAAAACACTATTTTCCATATCGCTTCGATGACCAAAGCCTTTACGGGTTCATTACTAGGAATTTTAGAGGGGGAGAACAAGCTATCGTTAAAAGACCGACCGGCAGACCACATACCAAATTTTCAATTTTACAATGACCAGATGAATCGTTTGATAACTATTGAGGATTTATTGAGTCATAAAAGTGGTTTAGGAAGCCATGGTAGCTCAATTGTGTTATTTCCTGAAAATGATAAACTAAAAACTGTAAAACGTTTAAAGTATTTAAAACCACAAGCAGAAATTAAAAACAGTTGGGCCTATAGCAACGTTGGGTATACGCTTACCGGTACGATCACGGAACAAGTAACAGGCAACAGCTGGGAAAACAATGTGAAGCAAAAACTATTTATACCCTTAGACATGAAGGCTACGGTTACTTCTGTTGAAGCCATGAAAAAGACCCATAACTTTTCATTTGGCTATGCCAGATATAAAGGTACTACGGAGCGAACTATTTTTGAAAACTACCATTCCTCTGCGCCGGCCGGTGCTATTAAAAGCACTGTTAGTGATTTGTCTAACTGGATTCGTGTATGGCTCAATAATGGCACTTTTAATGGAAAACAAGTAATACCACAAAAGTATATACGGGCAGCATCTAGGCTTCAAAACGTAAAACATGCCGAAGAATACGAAGAGGGCTCATTTTTATGGGGAGAAGGCTTTGCATGGCGCTTGCGCGCATGGGAAGGTCATTTTAGGATGCGGCATGGCGGGAACACGAATGGATTTTCGACCCTTATGGAGTTGTTCCCCCTAGACAATATGGGCATCGTTGTACTAACCAATCAAAAGAACTCTTTGTTGCCTTATTCCGTATCAGATTATATTTCAAGAAAATTACTGGGCAAACCAGAAGTTGAATTTCCCGTTATTGTGAATGACAGATTTAAACCAAGTGCGGAGGGCAAACCTCTAAACGAGGAAAAACTACCAACACATACGCTTCAAGCCTTTACGGGAAACTACCACGCAAATGGATATGGAAAGGTCGAAGTAGTTTTGGAAGAAGGGAAATTATACGCCTACCTGCCAACCTATAAATTTAAACTGGCACATCTGAACTACAATACCTTTTACTTTAAACCAATAAAAGGGTTTCAGGAAGATTTTAATCCAGGATTTCCTGTTAAATTTATAGACGATACGTATGGGGAAATAACCAAGTTTGAATTTCATGCTGCAAAAGAACCCATCATTTTTTTAAGAGAAAAAAAACAATAGAAATCGTATGAAAAATATTTTGATAGTAGCAATGCTTTTGGTCTTATCATCTTGTAAGAATGAACAAAAAGAACCCATTAAAGAGCTTAGTCCAAAGGAAGTCGCCCAGTATGAAGAATTAAAGAATAAAGCCTTTCATTTATATCAAACAAAAGAGTACGTAGCATCTGCTCAAAAATATTCCGAGGCTTTCAAACTTGCAGGGAACAGAAGTGGTGTTCTAGACAGATATGATGCAGCTTGTTCGTGGGCATTGGCAAATGAAATAGATGCCGCTTTTGTACAGTTATTTATAATTGCAGAAAAAGAAACCTATTCAAAATATGATCATATAACAAAAGATACAGATTTAACCAGTTTACATTCCGATAAAAGATGGACTACACTACTTGCGCTGGTTCGTAAAAACAAGGAAGATAAGGAAGCCCACTTAGAAAAACCTTTGGTAACAATTTTAGATTCAATTTATAGAGAGGACCAGTTACTAAGACTGCAGCTAAATGAAATTATCGAAAAGCACGGCAGCGGTTCGGACGAAGTGCGGGCGCAATGGGATCGTATACACGAAAAAGACGCTATTAACCTTAGTAAGGTTAAAAAAATATTGGATACCCGTGGATGGTTAGGAGAAAACACAATTGGTCAAAATGGCAATTTAACACTGTTTTTGGTCATTCAGCATGCGCCTTTAAAAGCGCAAGAAAAATACCTGCCAATGTTAAGAGAGGCGGTTAAAAACAAAAATGCCCAGGCAAGTCAATTAGCCTTGTTAGAAGACAGGGTTGCGATGCGAAACGGCAAAAAACAGATTTACGGTAGCCAAACTAAGATAGATCCAAAAACAGGAAAAAACTATTTCACACCCATTGAAGACCCTGAAAATGTAGATAAAAGAAGGGCCGATGTTGGTTTGGCACCGATGGCCGTTTATGCCAGGATGCTTAACATTAGCTGGGACATTCAAAAACATAAGGAGATGACCGAAAAACTAGCAGCCGAACAGTAGGTATTTCATAGTGCCTCGTATTGGGGAACCTTTTGTAATACATTCGCAGACCATCACTTTTCCAGTTTGGCAAACCCTACTGTTTTTCTGTAAATATCTGGGGAAACCCCAACTTTTTTCTTAAAAAAACGACTGAAATAAAATTCATCTTGATAACCTAAAATAGAAGCAATTTGTTTTACGGGTTTAGAGGTTAAATAAAGTTCTCGCTTGGCCTCTATGATAATTCTATTTGAAATTAACGAGGTGGGTGTTAGATTTAAATATTTTTTTACGATGCCTGCCAACGTCTTCGGATGTATGCATAGTATATCGGCATACTCCTGAGGGGCATGTAATCTGGTGTAGTTATTCTCAATAGCATCGGTCAAGTTCTGTAAAACCGCTGATTGACTGTCGGAAAATGTTAGTACAATATCTTCGTCAAATCGTTTTTTCTGTCTAACAGCCTCTATTAAAAATACCTTTAAAAAAGCGACAAGTACTTCATGTTGAGCGATAGAATCCCTATCCATCTCTTTGGAAATTTGGGTTATCAGGTTAGAGAACAAGGTTTCTTCTGAAATTTTGAGATAAGGAAGTCCGTGAAAATTATTAAAAAGAATACCTTCTGTCTCGATTTCATTTTGATGTCTATACGTACAAAAAAAATCAGGGTGAAAGTTTAACAACCAACCGGAGCAAGGTGCGTTGGAAGTAATCATAAATGGTTGATATGCCGATAGGCAAATCATCTGATTCCCTTGCAGTTCATAAGTAGAAAAATCTGCAGTCAAGGTATAATTACCGCCATTTAATAGAATAATGGAATAATAATTTTTTCGTTGCAAATGATCAAAATTACTAAGGTCATTGAACTGTTCGAGCCGAAAAGCTAACTCACCATTTTGTTTATCTATAATAACTTGGGCCATATGAACATGAAAAAGAAAGGAGCGTCGCAATGAACACTCCTTCCGAAAGATAACATTTATTTTGAGGCTAGAATATCAATTTTTTGAATAGCCGATGCTTCAAAACCTTCAAGGATAACAGGAGCGTTTTCCATAAGAGCCGCAGCCACTTTCCCAGTTAGGTGTGCATCACGTCCCATATCTCCGGTAAAAGTGTCAAATATGGCATAGGTGACATCATCTAACTTAATGGCGTACCAAGACAATGTGTTTGGTTCCGCTCCCACCAATTCCTTGCCTGTATGTAGAAAATTTTCGACATTTTCAGACTTTCCTTTTTGAGCTTTCATGATGACCAAAAGCCCCTTGTTCTGTATTCCAGATCCATGGTTAGCGGCAATCACGCCTACGGGTTGTATACTTGTAGTAGCATCAAAGTTTTCCAATAAGTCGCCAGCGTTTGCTAAAAGCCCTTTCGCTACCTCACCTTTTAAATGCGCTTGCCTACCAGCTTCTACTTCAAAAGTATCGTAGATTCCAAAGGTGTTTTCATTTATCTGAAATGCAAACCAAGATATTGTTTGCGGTTCTTCATGTACCAATGCCAATCCGCCAAGTAAAAAGTTTTTAAGATCTTTTTCTTTTCCGGCTTTGGCGTTCATCATTACCAATAATCCGATTGTTTCTTTTTTTGTGTCTTTCATGTAATAATCGTTTTTAAATTGAGAAAAAGTTTGAATTGAAAATCCTAAGAGTGTTATTAGGATGCATTGTTTTAATGGAATTTTAGTTTTCATCCTCTTCGTTTTTAAGTACAGTGCAAATTTGGCGGGATCAGAACGATCTTGGAATGGATAACCGTTACTTGTGCATGGACAATTTTCCATATTCTAACGATTCGATACCAAAACGATGTGACATTCTATGATTGGTCAGATTTCCACCATTGCGAAATCTTTGGCGCTGAACACGGAACTCTTTCCATTTTGCTATCTTAGTGGAACGCGGTCAAGTCGGTCAAGAACACCTTGATTTTTATTTAAAATAATAGCAGTTAAAAACAGTCACAGGAAACCTGATTGCCCTTGCAGAAGATGGGGAATTTGACGTAATCGTTCACGGATGCAATTGTTTTTGTACAATGGGTGCAGGCATCGCTAAGTCTATAAAATCGCATTTTCCTGCTGCTTACAAAGCAGATTCAAAAACCGAAAAAGGAGCTAAATCGAAACTAGGGACTATTAGTTATGCTACAATAGGCTTGTCAAAAGGAAACTTAATCGTTGTGAACGCCTATACCCAATATAACTGGCGAGGTACTGGAAAAAAAGTTGATTACGTAGCGGTACGAAGCGTATTCAAAGAGATAAAAGAAAAATTTACTGGCCTTAGAATAGGTTACCCGGCCATCGGCGCTGGTTTAGCTGGTGGCGATTGGAATATCATTTCAAGTATAATCAATGAAGAATTAGATCAAGAGAAACACACCTTTGTAAAATTTGCCGGATAAATACAGTATACAACGAAATCAATAAGAACCTTAAAACTTCCCGAAACGTTTGCGTATTTTTATAAGATTGCAAAATCCTGTAGGTCATCAAAATAGGATTTCGTGCTTCACGGCAAAAAACAACTCAAACCAATACTATGAAACGAATAATTCTACTGCTTCCAATAATTTTCTTTCTTAAAAGCACCCTGGCACAGACTGCTAAAAACCCCTCATTTGAAGATGTCCTCTCGTTAAAATCGGTTTCGAACGCGGTAATCTCCCCTGATGGGCAGCACGTGGTATTTACAAAACAGTCGGTAGATTGGAAAGAAAACAAATATGATAGAGAGTTATGGATTTCAAAAAAGGGGGGAGAACCATTTCAAATAACCAATAATCCCAAAAACACTAGTACTAGTCCCAAATGGTCACCTGATAGCAAATGGATCGCTTTTTTGTCAGACCGAGGAGGAAAAACACAAATACATGCTATTCGTTTGGCGGGAGGAGAATCTTTTCAAGTGACAAAAACGAAAAACAATATAGCTAGTTTTGAATGGTCTCCCGACGGTCGAAAAATTTCTTTCCTTCAATCTGAAGATAAGTCCGATGCAGAAAAAAAACGGAAAGAAACCTATGGCGGCTTTGCCGTCGAAGATGCCGAATTTAGTTTAAATCAACTCTGGATCACCAATTTTAATCCAGAATTCCTAAGTCAAAAGCCCTTGCCAAACCAACTAAAAGATTCTACCTATACCGAAAAACTGGAACCCAAGCTGCTAATGGACAGTGTGCCTTTTTCAATAAATAGTTTTAAATGGTCGCCAAACGGCAAAAAAATCGCTTTTGAACATCAACCAGACCCTTTAAGAAATACTTTTTTTAAAGCAGATATTTCAATTTATGATATTCAATCCAAGACTCATAACCTCTTAGTAAACAATCCGAGCTATGACGGATTGATAAACTGGTCCCCCGATGGGAATTCAATTCTGTACCTAACCAGTCTTAATGATAGCACCTCAAATTATTATGTAAATGGAAAATTGTTTCGAATTAACATAGATGGATCCAAGAAGACACAATTGGCGAAGGACTTTGATGAGGATTTATCTAGATTCCAATGGACCACGAATGGGATTTATGCAATAGCTTGGCAAAAGACCCAAAGACCTTTGATAAAAATAAATCCTAAAAATGGAAAGTACACCGTATTGCCTGCTAACTTAAAGCGAATTTGGAGCTACTCTTTCTCCAAAGACGGCAAGCAATTGGCATATACAGGGGTAAACGACACCAATTTAAGCGAAGTATACTACTCTGACGCCAACCTAAGCAAGCCAATACTCTTGACCAGATCTTCCGAGCAAATTAAAAACTGGGCTGTTGCGCAAAGTGAAGTTGTTTCGTGGAAAAGCAAAGATGGACAAGCTATTGAAGGGGTATTGCATAAACCAATGGATTATGACCCGAGCAGAAAATACCCATTATTGGTGGTCATACATGGCGGCCCAACTGGCATTTCAACACCGAGCCCCACCCCAGCTTATGTGTACCCGATGGTGCAATGGCTAAACAAGGGAGCGTTAATTTTAAGACCTAATTACAGAGGTTCGGCAGGATACGGAGAAAAATTCAGGTCGTTAAACGTTCAAAATTTAGGTGTTGGGGATGCATGGGATGTACTATCGGGAATTAAACATTTAGAAGAAAAGGGCGTAATTGACCCTAATAAAGTAGGCGCTATGGGATGGAGTCAAGGAGGATACATATCGGCCTTTCTAACAACCAATTCCAACTTATTTAAAGCCATTTCCGTAGGTGCCGGAATCTCGAATTGGATGACCTATTATGTGAATACCGACATTCACCCCTTTACAAGGCAATATCTAAAGGCAACGCCTTGGTCAGATAAGGAAATATATGAAAAGACCTCTCCCATGACCAACATAACGAATGCCACTACCCCAACGCTGATACAGCACGGCGAATTTGACAAAAGGGTTCCCATAGCGAATGCGTATGAATTGTTTCAAGGGCTTCAAGACAATGATGTAACAACAAAACTTATCGTGTACAAAGGTTTTGGTCATGGTATTACCAAGCCAAAAGAACGATTGGCGGCCACCTGGCATAATTGGCAGTGGTTTGCCAAGTATATTTGGGGAGAAACGATCGAGCTACCAAAAGAATAAAAAAGACGATACAATGAAACTGAAAATGTTTCAAATAGATGCCTTTACCAGCACATTGTTTGGTGGGAATCCAGCGGCAGTATGCCCTCTGGAATACTGGCTTACGGACGAGGTGCTACAAAACATCGCCATCGAAAACAATCTTGCAGAGACCGCTTTTTTTGTGCAAACAGCAACGAATCGTTTCCATTTAAGATGGTTCACGCCTGAATTCGAAATGGATTTATGTGGACACGCAACATTGGCATCTGCATTCGTAATTCTCAATGAGCTGGGAAACCAAAGCGATGAAATCTTCTTTTATACGCTTAGCGGGCCCTTATCGGTAAAAAAAATGAATGATTACTTAGAGCTTGACTTTCCTTCAAGACCCCCTCAAAAAGCGACCTTACCCCAAGCAATCGTTGATGGCTTAAACATTCAGCCAATAGAGATATGGAAAGCTCGTGACTATCTGTTGGTCTATGCTTCTGAAGAGGACATTAAAAGAATACAACCCAATGTGGCAATTTTGAATCAAATAAATATTGACCCGGGAGGAATCATTGTAACCGCAAAAGGAGCGGCAGAAAATGTAGATTTCGTGTCTAGGCTTTTCACACCACAAGCAACCGTATTTGAAGACCCTGTAACAGGTTCTGCGCATTGTACATTGGTTCCTTTTTGGGCAGATAGACTCCATAAGACAACTTTCAGAGCGCTCCAGATCTCTAAACGAGGCGGAGAATTGATATGTCAATTAGATAAGGACAGGGTGTTGATCAAGGGAAAAGCAGTTAAGTATTTGGAGGGAACCATCGAATTGTAAGAAGACTGCATGGCTATCTACACAATCAAAAGCCCCTATATGAAACGAGCCTGATTTAAAAGCATGGTATTCCAAGAGAAAAAATCGGCCACTTTGAGTTTCAATCAACCGAATTACAGTTAAATTTCTCTGTTAAAAACCATAAAAGCCGGCATCGCATTATGCAGATTTCTCCTCTAAAACCATTACATTAGTCAACGACAAACAACCTAACAACGCTAGTGCCCAATCAATTGACAACCTATTGGAAACTGCATAGGACTCCCATCCTATTGGCATTGCTGAGCCTTGTTTTCTACTATACGTTTGCCTACCATTTGGTACGTACCGATTTCATTCGGCTTTTGACCTTGTTTACGGCCTTGTTTTTCCTTTGCTACAAGTTGATACAATTCGAAAAATGGAATTTTAAATTTCTATTGGGGGCTGGCATTATCTTTCGCTTGGCTTTCTTATTGGTAGAACCCAATCTTTCCCAAGACTTTTATCGTTTTATATGGGACGGGGAGCTCGTACATAATTGGCAAAATCCCTATCTAGCAGTTCCCAACACGCTGATCGAACAAAAAAACCTGGTCATTGCAAATGCTCAAACCTTGTATGAGGGCATGGGGTCGTTAAGTGCCCGCCATTTTAGCAATTACCCTCCTTTGAATCAGCTTATTTTTGCCCTGACCAGTTTCCTCGGCCTTAATACCGTACTGGGCTCCGTCATTGCAATGCGTGTGGTAATTATCTTGGCAGATGTGGGGTTGTTTTATTTCGGGCGTAAACTACTTCGTAACCTCAACCGTTCGCCGCACTTGATATTTTGGTATTTTTTAAATCCGTTGGTCATCGTTGAGCTCACCGGCAACCTACACTTCGAAGGGGTGATGCTGTTCTTTTTTGTGTGGTCGCTTTATTTGATATCAGTCAAAAAATGGAAATTGGGTGCCCTTGTTTATGCCTTGTCAATTTCCGTAAAGTTGGTTCCGTTGCTTTTTCTCCCCTTGTTCATAAAACATTTTGGATGGAAGAAGAGTAGTGGTTTCTTTGCGCTGGTAGGTATCGCAAGCATAGCCATGCTATTTCCTTTTTATTCATCTGAATTCATCGATAATTATGCCCAAACAGTGGGTCTTTGGTTCTCAAACTTTGAATTCAATGCCGGGCTCTATAACGGAATCAAAAAACTGGCGGTACAGTTCAATGCAAAGCCTTGGGAACTGATCAAGACGTACGGCAAAATAACCCCTTGGATCACCATCCTCGCCGTATTGGTATTGACGTTTTTTAGAAACAATCAAAAACTGCCTGTTTTAATAGGTTCGATGTTATGGGCCTTGACACTCTATTACTTCACTTCGGCGACCGTACATCCTTGGTACCTGATTTTTTTGGTAACTCTCTGTATTTTTACGGAATATCGCTTTGCCATTCTATGGTCGGCCGCGGTGGTTTTAAGCTATTTTGCCTATTCCAAAATAGACTTTAAAGAGAACCTTTGGTTACTTTCAATTGAGTATTTATCGGTTTACGCCTTTTTGGGCTATGAAATTATCACACGACATGGCAAAAAAGTGTTATTTGGCAAAAAGGAGCGTTTTCACAAGGCCAAATCGAATTAATTTGTACATTTGACACCTAATGAACAAGGAGATACATACTTATACTACTAACGGAGTTCCCACTCCGACACGTTCATTTGCACCCGTTCGCCGTCGCCCGTAAGGGTATACTTTATTTTGGAAATAGGTGAGTCCATTTCCCTTCTCGACAAAATTTTTATTCTTTCATAACCTTTAAAGCAAATTACAATGGAAATTGTTATTGCTAACGAATCACATTTTAAATACGCCCAGGTCATCTGCGACACCATTGCCGATTCGGCCAAGGTGCGTGGTACGGGAATTGCCAAACGTACGCCGGAATACATTCTTAAAAAACTGGAAAATGGCAATGCCGTTATTGCGTTGGATGGAAACACTTTTGCCGGCTTCTGCTATATCGAAGTGTGGGGCCACGAAAAGTATGTCGCAAATTCAGGCTTGATCGTACATCCCGATTACCGAGCAAAAGGCCTGGCCAAAAAAATAAAAAAGAAAGTCTTTGAACTTTCGAAAGAGAAATTTCCGCAGGCAAAAATATTTGGTATTACTACGGGCCTCGCCGTCATGAAAATCAATTACGAACTGGGATATAAACCGGTCACCTTTTCCGAATTGACCGATGACCCCCAATTCTGGAAAGGCTGCCAAACCTGCAAGAACTTCGACATTCTAACACGTACAGAACAAAAAATGTGCCTCTGCACCGGTATGTTATACGACCCCGGGGCCGCAGATACACTTATAAAAAAGAAAGAAAAAAAGTGAACGGAAAAGCGTTCAAACGATTAAAAAGTATCAAGGAAAGCATATTCCTCAAAAAGAAAACAAAGAACATATGAAACTAGTATTAGCCTACAGTGGCGGATTGGACACCAGTTATTGTGCCAAGTACCTATCCAAAGAAAAAGGGTATGAAGTACATGCCGTAAGTGTAAATACGGGTGGCTTTTCCACCGAAGAAATCACAACCATCGAGGAAAAAGCACTCGCATTGGGAGCTTCAACCTATACCTCTATCGACGCAGTGCAGACCTTTTACGAAAAAGTAGTGAAATACCTCATTTTCGGAAACGTTTTAAAGAACAACACCTATCCCTTATCGGTAAGTGCGGAACGCATTGTACAAGCCATTGAGATTGTAAACCATGCCAAGAAAATCGGTGCGAAGTACATCGCCCATGGAAGTACGGGGGCGGGGAACGACCAGGTACGTTTTGATATGATCTTTCAAATAATCGCACCGGAAATAGAAATAATTACACCGATCAGGGACTTACAATTGGCGAGGGAGGCAGAAATAGCATACCTACAGGAGAACGGCGTTGACTATTCCTGGGAAAAAGCAAAATACTCCATCAATCGCGGTCTTTGGGGCACTTCGGTAGGTGGTGAAGAAACCCTAACCTCCGAATTACCATTACCTGATAGTGCATACCCCAGCCAACTACAAGAAAAAACGCCTACCACCGTTAAGCTCACTTTTAAAAAGGGAGAATTGGTCGCTATCGATGATAATCAAAATACGCCTGTGGCCAATATTGAAAAACTGAATGACTTGGCCGCTAAGTATGCCATTGGGCGCGATATTCATGTGGGCGATACCATTATTGGCATTAAGGGTCGTGTTGGTTTTGAGGCGGCGGCTTCTTTGATTATTATCAAAGCACACCACCTGTTGGAAAAACATACCTTGACCAAATGGCAACAATATCAAAAAGAACAGCAAGGAAATTTCTACGGTATGTTATTACACGAAGGCAATTATCTCGACGCGGTAATGCGAAATATTGAAGCATTTTTGACCGATACTCAAAAAACTGTTTCCGGGGATGTGTTTGTTGGGCTCTATCCATTTCAGTTTCGATTGAACGGTATTTCCTCCAAACACGATTTAATGAACGCCTCTTTTGGAAGTTATGGAGAAATGAATAAAGCCTGGTCGGCGGAAGATGCCAAAGGCTTTATCAAAATCCTATCGAATGCTGGAAAAATATACAACCACGTAAATCAATAACATGATCCAAATAGGTATTATAGGAGGTTCGGGTTATACGGGCGGTGAGCTCATCCGAATTTTATTGAACCATCCAAATGCGACCATTAATTTCGTATATAGCACAACACGTGCGGGGAAAAGTTTGGCTTCTGCTCATCCCGATCTATTGGGAGAGACCACGATGCTGTTTAGCAGTGAGGTCAATACCACGGTAGACCTTGTATTTCTTTGTTTGGGCCATGGTAATTCTACACAATTCTTACAAGAACACTCCTTTTCAAGCGTTACAAAAATCATTGACCTCAGCAATGATTTTCGCCTAACAGATGACGCAGTTTTTGATACAAAGGAATTCGTTTACGGTTTGCCGGAATTGAATAAAGCAGCCATTCAAAAAGCGAATTATGTAGCGAATCCCGGTTGTTTTGCTACTGGGATACAACTGGCTTTGCTGCCTCTGGCAAAAGCGGGACTTCTTGAAAATGAAGTACACATCAATGCTGTTACAGGAAGTACCGGTGCGGGCGTACGCCCTGCGGAAACAACACACTTTAGCTGGCGAAATAACAATGTGAGCTGGTATAAACCCTTTACCCATCAACATTTAGGCGAGATTCATGAAAGCCTGCGTTTATTTCAAAAGGGAGTTGGCGAATTGTACTTCCTCCCCGTTCGTGGAAACTTTGCCAGGGGCATTTTTGCCACCGCATACACCAATTTCGAGGGAAGTGAAGAAAAAGCCATCGCTATGTATAAGGAGTTCTATGCAGACAGCCTTTTCACGCATGTTAGCGAAGATCCCATTCACCTAAAACAGGTGGTTAATACCAACCAATGCCATCTGCATATACACAAACACCAAGATAAATTATTAATTACCTCGGCCATCGACAACCTCCTCAAGGGGGCTTCGGGACAAGCGGTGCACAACATGAATTTGATGTTCGGTTTTGCCGAAAAAGAAGGACTTCAATTAAAGGCAGGGGTATTTTAGAAATAAAGAATAGCTTCCCGATTTGACGGGAATGCAACAAAAAAAGCAATCATGAAAGTAGCGATTATAGGAACAGGAAATTTGGGACTCTCCATTGCCAAAGGTATTTTACACAGCAATGGAGCCACCAAAATGTACATGACCAAACGGAATGTAGAAAGCATACGAAGTTTTGAAAAGTACGGCAATGTAGTAGTAACCTCCGATAACCGAGAGGCAGTAGAAAACTCAGATATTCTAATATTTGCCGTGCAGCCCGGTCATCTGGCACAAATCCTGGAAGACACCAAGGACCTATTGACCGAAAATCATGTGGTCATCTCGACCATTACCGGTTTTAGCATCGCAAAGATCGAAGCAATCATCGGTACAGAAAACTTCATTGTTCGAAGCATGCCCAACACCGCTATCTCGGTTGGAAAATCAATGACCTGTATTTGTGCCAATACGAAAGGAGCGCAACGAATCGAGTTGACGAAAGCCATTTTTAATCAAATGGGGCACTCCATGGAAGTGCCCGAGGAACAAATGCAAGCGGCAACGGTCATCTGTGCAAGTGGTATCGCTTTTTGGATGCGATTGATCAGGGCCACTACTCAAGGGGCCATACAACTGGGCTTTGATGCCAAAGAAGCGCAAGAACTGGCAATGCACACCTGTGAAGGTGCCGCGAACTTACTCATTGAATCGGGAAACCATCCCGAAGAAGAAATAGATCGGGTAACCACTCCCATGGGCTGTACCATACAAGGACTCAACGAAATGGAACACCAAGGCTTAAGTTCGTCCTTAATTCGCGGAATTGTGGCTTCATTTGATAAAATCACAGAGTTCAAAAACAAGTAAACTACCTCGGGGCATTCGTCCGCCGAAACGACTACGTGAAGGCATGGACAAGCTCGCGAGGCATTAAAAGGAAATTTAACATTGATTTCGATGCCTTCGGCTATAGGAAGGCCTACAGGCGTCGGAGCATTCTAAATCTCGATTATCGAGTAAAATAGTACGCATATGAAACTATTCGACGTATACCCGCTGTATGATGTAACCCCTGTCTCGGCAAAAGGCATTGTAGTAACCGATGAAAAAGGACAAGAATATCTTGATTTTTATGGAGGGCATGCCGTGATTTCCATTGGACATTCCCACCCACATTACACCCAACGTTTAAAAGAACAACTTGATCAAATAGGGTTCTATAGCAATTCGGTACAAAACCCTCTACAAAGGCAATTGGCAACTAAACTAGGGGTACTATCCGGTTGTGAAGACTACAATTTGTTCTTGTGTAATTCCGGAGCGGAAGCAAATGAGAACGCGCTAAAAGTAGCCTCGTTCAAAACCCAGAAATCGAGGGTTATCGCGTTCAAAAACGGGTTTCATGGCCGCACTTCTGCCGCTGTGGCCGCCACCGACAATAAAAAAATAAATGCCCCGATCAACAAACAACAAAAAGTAAGTTTTTTACCGTTGAACGATTTGGTCGCCTTCCAAAAAGAAATTCAAAAGGGAGATGTTTGTGCGGTTATCTTAGAGGCCATTCAAGGCGTGGGCGGTTTGGATGAACCAACAACCGACTTTTACCAGAGTGTTGCCGTACTTTGCAAGGCTTGGAAGGTACTTTTGATAGCAGACGAAGTACAATCAGGGTTTGGACGTAGTGGAAAGTTCTTTGCTTTTCAGCATCACGGAATTAAACCAGATATCATCAGTATTGCGAAAGGCATGGGGAACGGCTTTCCTGTTGGCGGGGTCTTGATGCATCAGCACATTGAGGCCAACTACGGTATGTTGGGCACCACCTTTGGAGGAAATCACCTGGCATGTGCAGCAACGCTGGCCGTTTTGGAAGTACTGGAACAAGAGAATTTAATTGAAAACGCCGCGGAACTGGGCGCCTATTTTATAGAAAAGGCAAAAGACATACCCCAGGTTAAAAAGATAAAAGGCCGGGGTTTAATGTTGGGGCTTGAATTTGATTTTAAAGTCGCAGACCTACGCAAAAAATTAATCTATGAACAGCACCTTTTTACCGGTGGTGCCAAAGACCCTTACGTACTTCGCATTCTACCTGCGCTGAACATTCAGAAAAAACACCTAGATATATTTTTCAACACCCTAAAAACAGCACTCCGGTGAGCAAACAATTACATATAACCCAACGAAACCAAGTTTTGTCGTTAATGGCCCAATTCGTTACTGAAGAAGCAACAAGTTTATTGGCGGCCAACAAAAAAGATTTGGCTGCCTATCAAGGGAACGACATCGCAATGCGCGACCGCTTGAAAGTAGATCAAAGTAAAATTTCGGGCATGGTTGAATCCCTCAAAAAATTAGCAAGCGAACCCGATCCCTTGGGAGTGGAACGTTTTACTTTTACACATGAAAACGGCATGCATATCAGCAATAAAACAGCTCCTTTTGGTACCGTATTGATTATTTACGAATCCAGACCTGATGTTACTATTGAGGCCGCAGGTATCGCTTTTAAATCGGGCAACAAAATACTTTTAAAAGGAGGGAAGGAATCCCTGGGCAGTAATTTGGTATTGGTAGGACTATGGCATCGCGCCTTGGCGGCGGCTGATTGTTCATTGGATTGGGTACAGTATTTACAGTTTGATCGCACGCAAACGCAAGCCTTTCTCCAAAAACCTTCTCAAAACGTAGACCTGATCATTCCCAGAGGGGGAGAGCGCCTGATCCATTTTGTAAAAAAGCATGCGACCTGTCCCGTCATTGTAAGTGGACGAGGTAACAATTTTATATATATCGATGGAGAAGCGGATTTGGAAATGGCCTTGGATATTATTCTCAATGCCAAAACCACCAAAATATCTGCCTGCAATGCGTTGGACAAGGTTCTGGTAGCAGCCGATCTTCCTAGAAAACATGAATTTCTGTCACGCTTGGTTCAAGAATTGGGCAAAAAAGAGATGACCATCTTCGTGGATGATCAATTTGCCAATTTGGAAGGAACCAAATCCGTACCCGGGGAGGACATTTGGTACGAAGAATTTTTGGATTACAAAATTGTATTGGGCCAAGTGCCAGATTTGCAAGTGGCCATTGACAAAATAAACAAGTACGGGGGAGGCCACTCCGCGGCCATCATTACGGCGAATACAGAAAAGGCCGAAATTTTTATGAACACTATAGATGCCGCCGCCGTTTACCACAATGCCTCTACCCGTTTTACTGACGGGGGGCAGTTCGGACTTGGTGGTGAGCTAGCCATCGGCACCGACAAATTGCATCAAAGAGGCCCTATCGGCCTTCAGCATTTGGTGACCAACAAATGGTATGTAAAAGGAAACGGGCAAATACGCAACTAATAAAAGGGTATTTAAAAAAACGCGGCGCATGGGAAAAAAACGAATACTTCTCAAAATTGGAACGAACACATTGACCAGGGAGAGCGAACATATTTCGAGAGGAAAAATCGAGGATATTGGGCGACAAATCGCCAAGCTTAAAGATGACTACGAATTTATCATTGTAAGTTCGGGGGCGATCGCCGCTGCAAAACAATTCGTAAAATTGGAACACAAAGGGGAAGAAATCAATGTTAAACAGGCACTAGCGGCTATTGGCCAGCCCCATTTGATGCGCATTTTTCAAGAAAACTTTCGAGAATTAGGGCTCTTCACCTCTCAGTGTCTTTTGTCTTACGCCGACTTCGAACAACCCGACTCCAAAGAGAACATTCGAAACACGATAAACATTTTGGTAGCCAAC
>CALIIC010000107.1 GCA_938020445.1 uncultured Flavobacteriaceae bacterium
CGTATATACATTGCGTATTTCCCATGCCATGCGCAAGAATGGCAGTGTTGACGGGGTGGCTCTTTTAGAAGGTATCACCGATGTAGGTTTCGAAATAGTAAAAAAGTAACTCAGTATTATGGCAAAGAAGACGGTCAAGAAAAAAGCAACACCGGGCTTTGGAAAGTTTATTAAGTGGTTTTGGATTTTGTTTGCCACGGGCATATTATCCGGAACCTTACTATTTTGGTTGGCTTCTTTAGGTGTTTTTGGAGAGATGCCCACTTTCGAACGGCTTGAAAATCCGCAAACAAATTTGGCTACCGAGATCATTTCTTCCGATGGCAAAACCTTGGGCAAGTTTTATCTGGACGACAATAGAACGCCAGTTGCCTACGAAGATTTACCCGAAAACCTGGTAAATGCTTTAGTGGCTACGGAGGATGAAAGATATTATGAACATTCCGGGATAGATTGGTATGGAACAATGCGGGCATTTGCCTTTCTTGGAAAACGAGGAGGCGCAAGTACCATTACACAACAACTGGCAAAACAATTGTTCACCGGAATTGCCGCAAGAGGTTGGAAGAGGTATACGCAGAAAGTGAAGGAGTGGGTTATTGCTACCCGGCTAGAACGGAACTATACTAAAGAAGAGATTATAGCGATGTACCTGAACATCTACGATTTCGGAAACAATGCCGATGGCATACGATCCGCTTCAAAGATCTACTTTGGAAAAGAACCACAAGAATTAAGGGTGGAAGAATCGGCGATGTTGGTAGGTATGTTAAAAAACTCCTCACTTTACAATCCAAGACCACATAGAAACCCTGTTGGAACCAAAAGAAAACGGGATATCGCAATAGGTCAAATGGCCAGAAGTGGTTTTATTACTGAACAGGAGCGAGATTCTCTTCAAGCTTTAGAGATGAATTTGAATTATAGCCCTGAATCCCATAGAGAAGGTTTGGCAACTTACTTTCGAATGTACGTGCAAGGTTTTATGAATGAATGGATTGAAAAAAACCCGAAGCCTGCCTTGGAAGGGGAACGAGATAAGTGGAATATTTATCTAGACGGGTTGAAGATTTATACGACTGTTGACTCCCGCATGCAAAAGAATGCGGAAGATGCCGTTACCGCACATATGAAGAATTTGCAAGCAGAGTTCTTTCATCAAAATACCCCTGATCGCAATAAAACGGCTCCGTTCCTTGATTTGGAGCAAAACCAAATCAATTCAATCATGCGCCGGGCCATGAAAAATTCGGATCGTTGGCGTTCCATGAAACGGGCAGGAAAGTCAGATGACGAAATCGAAGCGTCGTTCAAGGTTAAAACGGATATGACGGTATTCGATTGGAACAGTGATTCGCAGGAAAAAGATACCATTATGACACCGATGGATTCTATTCGGTAATACAAGACTTTTTTGCGCACCGGTATGTTGTCTATGGAACCACAAACGGGGCATGTAAAAGCCTGGGTCGGTGGTGTGGATTACAAACATTTTCAATATGACAATGTAAAGCAAGGAAGACGGCAGGTAGGTTCTACTTTTAAACCATTTGTATACGCGGCGGCCATTGATCAACTTCGGCGTTCTCCCTGTGATTCCTTGCCAGATACGCAATACTGCATCGAGGCTGAAAAACACGGGAATCCAGAACCTTGGTGTCCTAAGAATTCCGACGGCAAATACTCCGGAAAGAACTATACCCTTAAAAGAGCCTTGGCCAACTCGGTCAATACGGTCACCGCGCAGTTGATCGATCAGGTGGGGCCAAAATCAGTCGTTTCTATTGTACGGAATCTAGGATTTAAGGGAGATATTCCCGAAGTACCCTCCATTGCGCTTGGTACATTGGATTCAAACCTTTATGAGATGGTGGGAGCCTATGGCACTTTTGCCAACCAAGGAGTATTTGTAAAACCAGTGATGGTGACCCGAATCGAAGATAAAAACGGAACGGTACTTTTTGAATATGTACCCCAAACAAAAGATGTATTAAGCAAGGATGTGGCCTATGCCATGGTCGATTTGATGAAAGGGGTTACCGAAGGAGGATCGGGCACTAGGTTACGTCATGTGTACCAAAAAAATACTACGGTATACAAGGAAATTATAACAGGATACCCCTATGAACTTAAAAACCCCATAGCAGGGAAAACGGGAACAACCCAAAACCAAAGTGATGGGTGGTTCATGGGCATGGTACCTAACCTGGTCACTGGGGTATGGGTCGGGGGAGATAACCGGTCCGTACGTTTTAAAAGTATCACCTATGGCCAAGGAGCCGCAATGGCCTTGCCCATTTGGGGACTTTATATGAAGGAGAATTACAAGAACGAGGCCTTGGGCATTTCCAAGGGAAGTTTTACCAAACCTGGTAATTTGTCGATTAAGGTAGATTGCGCCAAAATTTTGGAACAGCTGAAACAAGAGGATACCGAGGACGATTTGGATGATATAGGTTTTTAGTAAAGTACTTAGGGGTGTCACTTTCAATAATTCAATAACTAATCCATCAGAAATGATTCGCAAAACAGTGAGTAACGTACAGGAAGCCTTGAAAGGGGTTGAAGATGGTATGACGCTGATGCTAGGGGGGTTTGGCCTATGCGGAATCCCAGAAAATGCTATTACCGAATTGGTGCGCTTAGGGATAAAAGACCTTTGCTGTATTTCGAATAATGCCGGGGTAGACGATTTTGGCCTTGGTTTGTTATTACAGCAACGCCAAGTACAAAAGATGATTTCTTCCTATGTAGGGGAGAACGATGAGTTTGAACGGCAGATGTTGAGTGGTGAATTGGCGGTAGAACTAACGCCTCAAGGCACCTTGGCAGAGAAATGTCGCGCCGCTCAGGCAGGTTTCCCCGCTTTTTATACTCCGGCTGGGTATGGGACCGAAGTAGCGGAAGGAAAAGAAACCCGCGAGTTTAACGGAAAAATGTATGTTTTAGAAGAAGCCTTTAAAGCGGACTATTCCTTTGTCAAAGCATGGAAAGGTGATGAGGCAGGGAATCTTATTTTTAAGGGAACTGCTAGAAATTTTAATCCTTGTATGTGCGGGGCGGCGAAGATTACCGTGGCCGAAGTAGAAGAACTTGTACCCGCAGGAGCATTGGACCCAAATGAAATTCATGTACCTGGTATTTTTATACAACGCATCTTTCAAGGGGTGGATTATGAAAAACGCATTGAACAGCGAACCGTTCGAAAGCGGGCTTAATGCACGAATTGAAAGAGGAATATCCTTATAAGAATTCAATATGTTGAACAAAGAGGGAATTGCAAAACGAATCGCAAAAGAAGTCCAAGATGGCTATTATGTAAACTTGGGAATTGGCATCCCTACCTTGGTTGCTAATTTTGTGCGAGAAGATATCAATGTAGAGTTCCAAAGCGAAAATGGGGTGTTGGGTATGGGACCTTTCCCTTTTGAAGGGGAAGAAGATGCCGATATAATCAACGCAGGGAAACAGACGATTACGACCATGCCGGGAGCTTCTTTTTTTGATTCCGCAACCAGTTTCGGTATGATTCGGGGCAAACATGTAGACCTAACAATTCTGGGGGCTATGGAAGTAGCTGAAAATGGCGACATTGCCAATTGGAAAATTCCAGGGAAGATGGTCAAAGGTATGGGAGGAGCAATGGATTTGGTCGCTTCCGCCGAGAATATCATTGTGGCCATGATGCACACCAACAGGGCAGGAGCCTCTAAACTACTAAAAAAATGTAGCCTGCCGCTTACAGGCGTGGGCTGTGTTAAAAAAATAGTCACAAATTTAGCGGTGCTCGAGGTTACCAATGAAGGCTTTCTACTTTTAGAGCGTGCACCGGGAATTACCGTTGCCGAAATAAAAAACGCTACAGAAGGTACGCTCATTGTTCCTGGTGACGTTCCCGAGATGCGCATTTAAACTATCTGTTGTTTTATTCGTTTATCCATTGCTTAGGGTACGCTATACCATTCATCGGTGTAGTTCATCGAATAAATACTCTTTTTATATTCCAGACAACAGTTTAACGATGCTTCACAACAATAATTAGGTGCAAAATGGCGTTCTGAAGTACTTTTACATTGTATTAAAAGACAGCCCAAGTCTAATCTTTGAAACCCACTTATTATGGAAGCCCATTTGAATCACGCCCCCACGCAAGAAGAAATCCAAGTGTATAAAAACGATTTCTTTAGCGGCATAGTAATGCTGATGCGAAAACTATTTATGTTATAAACCGAATTTTCGGTAAAAATGTAATGGAGCACCTTCCCAAAGGCAGCTCCTTTTTTTATGTCTTTTTTTGAGACAGTTTGTCCTTACTACGGTTTAGGAGTTAAATTTCATTTGCTGGCAACCGCTATAAGGATTATTTTTAGGGACTATTCAACCCTATGCCACTTCGTATACAACAATGTACTTTAGCATCACTAGAGGAACTCGTATCCCTTTCAAAGAATACATTTTCCGATGCTTTTGAGCATTTAAATAAGCCTGAAGACTACAAAGCCTATGTTGAAAAAGTTTTTACGACTGCCGCGATTAAAAACGAACTGAAAACAAAGCATACAGCCTTTTATTTTGTTTACAAGGAAGATGAGTTGGCCGGTTATTTTAAGCTGAATCAATACGCTGCGCAAACCGATTTAAAAGGAACTGATTCTATGGAATTGGAACGTATTTATGTGCTAGGTTCTTTTCAGGGACAACAAATAGGCCAATGGATGCTATCTCAAGCAAAAAGCAAGGCACTTGCCGCCGAGAAACAGTTTTTATGGTTAGGCGTATGGCAGGAGAATACAAATGCGGTCCGGTTCTATCAAAAACACGGATTTAAAAAATTTGGAACACACCCTTACTTTATCGGAAAAGACGAACAAACCGATTGGTTGATGCGTTGTGAGTTATAAAACAAAAGCCCTGACCATATATGGTCAGGGCTTTTGTTGATTTCTTTTACTCCTTCACGACTTTGAATACGGAACGTTCTCCTTTTTGATTTGATAGGTTTAACAGATAAACCCCATTTTGAATATCATGAACAGGAATAGTGACGACTTTTTGAGATTCATGTATGATTCCTTTTTTAACCAAAGCGCCTGTTAGACTAAAGAGTTCGAAGGTTGCGTATTTTTTATTTTCGGACAATGCGACCTGTACCTCGCTAGTGCTTGGGTTTGGGAATATTCGATTTGTTTGAATCTGATCGATAGTGTTGATATTCTCATGTGCCAAAGAAGTTTGTAAGGATGTTCCCCCAACTTTTTGAACGATCAGGTTGTCATAAAAAGCGGTTCCCGGGTTTTGGCTGTTGAAGTTTGAGAACAGCCAGATGTCGAGGGTATTGGTCCCCGTTGTTACGGTATGTGTCCCCGAGTAAGTGGTCCAGGAACTTCCAAAATCGTATTCTAGGTCGTAGGAGTTTGGTTGATCGTTCTTTACCACCTCGATCCTGGCACCGTTGGCCCCATAGCCGTCGATACTGAAGAATACCTGATCTCCGGTGGTGATGTTGTTGGTGGCCATATCAATGGAGATCCTTCTTCTCGCCCATGGTTGTGCGCCATCGTTGTTGGTAATCTCTATGCCGCAGGTATTGTTTCCGTTACCGGTTGCCCCGGTAGTTGAATCGAGTCCGGCCTGGTTGGAAGCAGCTGCGATCGTTATCAAGGGGTCCCCATTCGGAAGTAAGTCAGGACAAGGGCCTCCAACCTTCTGAACAATAAGATTATCGTAAAAAGCGGTTCCTGGGTTTTGGCTGTTGAAGTTTGAGAACAGCCAGATGTCGAGGGTATTGGTTCCTGCGGTTACGGTATGTGTCCCCGAGTAGGTGGCCCATGAACTTCCAAAATCATATTCTAAGTCATACGAGTTTGGCTGGTTGTTCTTTACCACCTCGATTCTG
>CALIIC010000108.1 GCA_938020445.1 uncultured Flavobacteriaceae bacterium
AGATAAATTCGTTTCTGTTAACGGAGGAGTAAGAGAGATGGATATTTCTCCCGATGGAAAACAAATTGCCTTTATTTCGAGAGGCGAAGTGTTCGTTACCTCTGTAGAAGGTTCCTTGACCAAAAGGCTTACAAATACGCCCGAACAAGAGCGGTTTGTTCAATTTACCCATGATGGAAAAGCAGTGGCGTATGCAAGTGAACGAAATGGAAAGTGGGGTATTTATAAAACACAAAAAGTTCGCAAGGAAGAGCCTTTTTTCTTTGCGGCGACCCTCTTAAAAGAAGAACCGGTCATCAGTAACGAGTTCGATAACTATTTACCTGAATTTTCGCCAGATGGCAACTCTATTGCATTTATTGAAGGGCGCAGAACCCTAAAGGTGATGAATTTAAAGACAAAAAAGACCGTCACATTGTTGACCCCCGATGATTTATATCATTTTTCTGATGGGGATAAATATTTTAAATGGAGTCCGGATAGTAAATGGTTGTTAGTAGATTGGGGCGCCACGTTGAGTAATAGTGAAATTTTGCTATTGGCAGCTGATGGTTCCAAACGAACAAACCTCACCCAGAGCGGGTATTACGATATGGCCCCAAAATGGGTGAATGATGGCAAGCAGCTTTTGTGGTTTGCGAATAGAGATGGTTTAAAAAGTTATGCCACGAGCGGCAGCAGCGAATTTGATGTGTATAGCATGTTCTTTACCCAAGATAGTTGGGATAAATTTAATTTATCGAAGGAAGAGTATGATTTGATGAAGTTGATTGAAGAAGGGGATAAGAAAGAAGATGAGGATAAAAAGAAAGATGGAAAAGACGCTAAAAAGGGGAAGAAAAAAGGAGATAAGGAAGCGAAAGAGGAGAAAAAGGTGAAACCCCTGAAATTTGATTGGGAAGACTTGGAATTGCGAAAAAGCAGGTTGACGATCCATTCCTCCCGATTGAGTGATGCAGTACTATCCAAAGATGGAGAAAAATTGTATTATTTGGCCCGTTTTGAAAAAAATCTGAACCTTTGGGAAACCGAATTGCGTACAAAAAACACCAAAATGCTCATCCCTTTGGGTGCGCGGTCCGGGAGTTTGGAATGGGATTCAAAACAAGAGAATCTGTTTTTACTCAGTGATGGTAAGATTGCCAAGGTAGATTTGGCAGGTTCAAAAACGAAACCCGTAAAAATCAAGTCAGAAATGGTCCTTGATGCGGATGCAGAGCGAAAGTATATGTTCGATCATATTTGGTTGCGGACCAATGCCATTTTTTATCATTCCAATTTTCATGGAATCGATTGGAAGGCCATGCGCACCGCTTACGAGAAATATTTACCACATATCGGCAACTCGTTCGAGTTTGCCGAAATGACCTCAGAACTTTTAGGAGAACTCAATGTCTCGCACGCTGGAGGACGTTTTAGCAGTCGCATGCCCAATGCAGATGCCACCGCTTCCTTAGGTATTTTTATGGACTATACGCACGAAGGAAACGGAATTAAGATAGCGGAGGTTTTGAAAGGCGGCCCATTGGATAAGGCAACTTTTAAATTAAAACCGGGTACCATTATTGAACGGATCGATGGTGAGACGATTACGCCCGATCGCGATGTTGCCAGTTACTTAAATCGGAAAGCGGGTACTTTTACGCTATTGGATGTGGTTGGTGTGAACGGTGGAAAAAAACAGTTGACGGTAAAACCCATTTCTTTGCGTGAAGAAAACGGCTTGCTTTACAGACGTTGGGTGCGCAAGAACGCAAAAGAAGTTGCTGAAAAAAGTAAGGGAGCACTGGGGTATGTTCATATTCCAGGAATGAGCGATGGCCCATACCGTTCTATCTACGAACGAATGATGGGGAAATTTTCAGATAAAAAGGCTGTTATTGTAGATACCCGTTTCAACGGCGGAGGCGATTTGGTTGCGGATTTGGCCATGTTCTTTACGGGAGTACCTTTTTTATCCTATGAAACCGAGGCGAAGGTGGTGGGAGGAGAGCCTACTTCAAGATGGACAAAACCCACTTTGGCCATGTTCAACGAATCAATGTACAGCGATGGGTCGTGTTTCGCCAGTGGCTATGTAGATCTTAAAATTGGCAAAACGGTGGGAATGCCGGTACCGGGAACATGCAGCTTTGCAGGATGGGAAGGACTCCCGAATGGTGGCTTTTGGGGCGTAGTTCCCGTAAGTGCGAAGAACAAAGCCGGAGAGTGGATGGAAAACAACGAGACCAACCCGGAGATTCAAGTGAAAAATATGCCTGGAGTTATAGATAAGGGGCGTGATGAGCAATTGGAAAGATCTATTTCGGAATTGATGAACGGCCTTGACTAAGTACCAAATCTGAATATGTTATCGGAAGGAAGGTGGAACCGTTTGAAGGAACTTTTAAGAGGTGTTGTACGCATGCATCCCAGTAGCTGGAATAGCAAGGTGCAAGGTCAATTGATATTCTTCACTACTTCTCCGTTTTTCATTACGAACCTAACCTTTCGCATTTGTTCTATGCCTTTTGTCGGGTCGCCTTCTACAGCTATGATATCAGCCGTAAAATCCTTCTGAAGTTTTCCCAAATCGTTTAAATGAAAAACCGCTGCATTGCCAGAAGTAGCTGATTTCAGTACATCCAAAGGTTTCATTCCATAAGCGACCATCAATTCCATTTCGCGGTAGTTTTCACCATGGGCAAAAACGCCTACATCGCCTCCAAAAACGATGGTAACTCCCGATTGAAGGGCACGTTTGAATGACTTTTTCTTTTTTGTAATTCGGGTAGGTTCAGGATCGGTTCCCTTGTTCCATCCACGGTATTGGGTAATGGCATCCCCAGCGGCCAAGGTTGGGCATAACGCAACATTGTTTTCTTTCATCAATTCAAATACTTCGGCAGTACCACCATCGCCATGTTCAATGGTTTCTACACCACCCAAAATAGCACGTTTCATACCTTCTGGTGTTCCTGCATGGGCTACCACATAACGCCCTGCACTGGTCGCCGCCGCAACCATGGCGTCGATTTCTTCCTGCAGAAAGGTTGCCTGGGAAGGTTCTCCCGTTCCCCAGCGGTAATCGGCATAGATTTTTATGAAGTCGGCCCCATTGCCCAATTGTCTTCTTACCGCTTTGATCGCCTCATCGACCCCGCTTACAGGTTCCGCTCCCAAGGGAACTTCTACGCCATCGTGAAACCCCTTTGGTCCATAAGCTCCCGTTGCTACGATGGCCGGACCTGCTACCAAGAGTCGAGGCCCCGGTACAATGCCTTCTTCGATGGTCTTTTTTAGATAAACATCGGTATAACCAGCACCTTCAGCACCTAGGTCACGCATGGTGGTAACGCCTGCCAAAAGAGAATTTTTAGCATGTACGGTTCCCCGAATCGCCCTTTCTACGGGGGACTCTTTTAATACTTGGTCATTCCAACTGGTTTCGTTGTAGGGGTGCAACAACAAATGCGAATGCCCCTCAATGATGCCCGGCAATAAGGTTGTGCCCTTTAGATCTATTTGTTGAACATCTTTTTGAATCTTTAAACCACGTTCACTGCCCACGTAGGCGATGCGTGTACCTTCTACCAGTACGACCCAATCTTCGTGCAATTCGAGTCCATCAAAAACCCGGTCGGGTTTCAGTAGTTGGGTATATAGGCATTGTGTCAGCAGGCATGTAGTTAGGAGTAAAAATGATTTCATTATCTAGTTTTTGCGAGCGTTTTGAACAATTTGTATCCGTTTAAAACAGATAAGTTCGGCACTTCATGTTTGTGGCCGCTCGTATTGTTTCTAGTTTATAAGAGAACTAGAATAGCCTAATGTAAAAAGAATTACCGATTGATGAGCTTACGAAGTGCAATAAAAACGAAGATCAACAAGGAGTAGCCAATAAAAAAGGGAACAATGAAATTCTGAAGTCCTAAAACAAGCATTAACCCAATAATCAACAACTGAAACCCAAGACCGAAGGTCGATACTGCGGTCATTAACCAATTGGGGAGGTTTTGACTTTCTACCGCTTTCCGGTCGAGGCGGTAAATTATTTTGTCGAAAACCCCATACAGGATGCTATACAGACTATATAGGAAATCAACATTGCGTTGTTTTTCGCCCTTCATGGCAATGGGGGCACCTTCTTCGAAAACGCGACTAGTAGTATCGCCATTGTGTCGATTTCGCAGAATAACGTAATAGTAATTGTATAAAGTACCTTGTAATTGAAGTCCGAAAAATGCCAAAATGGTATGGATAAGAGAACCATCTGTGACGTACCAAATCGTAATTAAGATCAAAAGATTAAGGATGATATCTGAGACTGAATCGAGATAACGCCCGGTATGGCTCGGTGTTTTTTTAACACGGGCCAATTCTCCGTCAGCTGCATCTAGGATAGATTTTAAAACCAAGAAAAACACGGTACCCCAATAATAGTGATACAATAGGCAAACAATTGCCAACAAGCCTGCAAATACAAAACCAAGTGTGACATGTACCGGTGTGAATGCCGTATTTTTTAGTTTTTTAGCAATTATTTTGGCAATAGGTCTGCCATAATCAGAGAGATCAAGAAATTGATTTTCCTTCGGTAATTTGGACATTTTCAAAAAGTGAAGAACAGAAAATCCGAGAACGGAAACACGCTTGCCCGGAGCACTCTTCTAGCACTTGATACAAAGGTATGTTTAAATTTACAATTATTTAACAAGGGCAATGGCTTCACATGCAGAAACCATTGCCCTTGCCTTTTTACCTCAGTGTCCGAGATGACAACCACAACCGGCTCGCATAAAGCTTTGGGAAGCTTCATGCCATGGAAAGGCTTGGTTGTACGTATTGTTTTCCCACCAAAATTTGCTGCGTTCTTTCTGGGTATTGCCAATTTCGTTCATCGTATCGGTATCATACAATCTTCCATTTACCATGGTATAGCGAACGGTTTCGGTATTTCGAATATCTTCTAAAGGGTTTTTGTCTAAAACGATCAGGTCGGCCAGTTTGCCTTGTGCTAAAGATCCGATCTCCTTGCCCGCGCCGATATATTCAGCCCCGTTGAGCGTTGCCGCACGAAGGGCCTCTAGATTCGACATCCCCCCTTGGTGCAGCAACCATAATTCCCAATGCGCCCCGAGGCCTTGAAGTTGCCCATGCGCCCCCAGGTTTACTTTTACCCCTTCTTTTGCTAACGTTGTGGCAGTTTTGGAGACCAAAATATGACCATTTTCATATTCCTCTTCCGGGACCATCGTGCGGTGTCTGGAGCGGGCATCTACAATTGAACGTGGGGTATACTTCAATAGCTTTTCATTTTCCCAAACATTGTCTTTCTGATAAAAATAGAACTCCCCGTTCATACCACCGTAGTTGACGATCAGTGTTGGTGTGTAGCCTGACTTACTTGTTTTCCAGAGTTCCAATACATCTTTATACACGGGTGCTACGGGTATGTTGTGCTCAATTCCCGTATGGCCGTCCATCAACATGGTCATATTATGGTAAAAATTGGAACCTCCCTCGGGCACCACATTGATGCCCAATTCCCGTGCTGCTTGCATCACCTGTTGCCGTTGATTCCTCCGCGGTTGGTTGTAACTTTTTACCGATTTGGCGCCAAACGCCTTGGTACGGCGTATCGAAGAACGTGCATCATCCAATGAGTTGATGACCGCTTTAAAATCACCCTCTGCGCCATAAAGAATAATCCCCGTAGAATAGAGTCGGGGCCCCACCATCTTACCGCTACGAATCATTTCCGATAAGGTGAAAATACTCTCGGTATTGGCCGAAGGGTCATGGGCCGTGGTCACTCCGAACGCAAGATTGGCGTACAATTGCCAGTGTTTTTGCGTTGCCAAACCGTACCTGAATCCTCCGATATGGGCATGGGCATCAACCAATCCCGGCATGATCGTTTTTCCTTCCAAATCGTACACCTTGGCTCCTTTTGGTACAGAGACTTCGGAAGCTTTGCCAACAGCGGCAATTCGGTTGCCATCTACGATCAAGGTTCCTTGTTCGATTACCTGATCCCCTTCCATGGTTATAATTCTGGCATTTGTAAACGCAATAGTACCCTTGGGTTTATCAGTAGTAACCTTAAGATTCATTCGAATACCAACCGAATCCATCTTTGCGATGCTGTCGGGGGAATTTGGTAAGAAGGTAAAGCGGTCTTTGATTTTGTTCGAAAAATAGGTATCTCCCAAGGTCCAAAAAATAGTTTTGCTATCTGCAGACCAATGCAGGTTGATTCCAGCGTCCTTCGCAATTTGAGATACCGGCACCGCTTTCGAATTATTGTCCAAGTCGATTTCTTTGCCCGTCATCACCAAGGGGGCAATATATGCTTTGTGCAAATGTGTGAATGCAATCCATTCGTTATTCGGGCTTGGTACGAGGCGGTTGGCGTACTTTGATTTGATATGGGTTTTTTGGTCTTTCCCATTTAAATCAACGGAGTGAAGGCTTTTGGTCAGATTCCCAAAATAGGTCCCACCCGTTTGAAAGAAAATACGCTTGCTATCTTTCGTAAACATGGGGTATTCCCCTTGCGGAACAAGAAGCCTTGGGTTCGCACCTGTTTTCGACATAATGTGGATACCGGTGTTTTTGGCGAAAGTTCTACCCTGATCAAGATTTCCGTTTTCCTTGACATAGGTAATGAGATTCCCGTTCCCCGAAAAACGTGGAGTCCTATAGATTCCTTTTTCCTTATTCAATCGAGTCGTAGTGCCGCCAGAGGAAGATACGGTGTGTATGGCGCCGAGTTGCTCATCGTTCCAGCTAACAAATACAATTGATTTGCCATCTGGAGAAAAAGTAGGTTCAAATTCCAAATCGGTTCCCTTGGTCAATCTTTTAGGAGAACCATTTGGTAGCTTTTTCGTCCATAGCTGCCCCATGGCACTGAAGACGACCATTTTGCCGTCGGGAGCGGTGACCGCTTGTCGAATTACTTTAGAGTCAAATTCATCAGGAGAAACAGGGCTCTCGAAATGAACTCGTTCAGCTATTTTAATATCAGCTGCAACAGAAAAGGGAATATTGGTGACTTTTAGACTGGAAATATGAATAGAATTGATTTTTCCGGCGGTCCAAAATAGGATGTTTTCGTCATTTGGTCCCCAGCTAAAGTTAGGGTACACCCCGAAAATTGCCCATGCCTCTTGTTGGTCTTTGTTCAAGGCGTCGTACAAGGGCCATTCTTGTCCTGTGGTTAAATCATGGATAAATAGAACCGATTTGGTACGGACCCTTTTTACAAAGGCCATTTTCTTTCCATCACGCGATATTTGCGGGCGTGCAGCTCCTCCGGGCCCGCCGGTTACCCTAGTTGTTTTTCCCGTTTCAAAATCATACCGATTGATAACGTAAATCTGTTTATTTGGGTCCTTATTATATTGAAAAAAACCGCCGGGATATACATCCTCGCTATAGTATAGATAACGTCCATCGGGAGAGATGGTAGGTTCGTTTACGTCTTGCTGGTCGTTTTTGCGTTTCGTTATCTGTAGTCCTGAACCTCCGGTAATATGGTATTGCCAAAGTTCTCCGGCTCCGACCGAACGTTGAGAGGTAAAGTGTTTTCTGGCAATTAAATAGTTGCCATTAGGGGCCCATACAGCATTATTGAGCAGGCGAAACTTTTCCTTGGTCAATTGTTTGGCATCGGTTCCATCAGCGTTCATAAGCCAAATGTTATCCCCCCCATCCGCATCACTTGTAAACGAAATTTGAGTGCCATCGGGACTAAATCGGGGTTGTACTTCAAAAGGAATACCGGTTCGCAAGGGTTGCGCTTTTCCACCGGTAATGGGCATCGTATAGATATCGCCTAAGAGATCAAAAACGATTGTTTTCCCATCAGGACTCACATCAAGGTTCATCCAAGTACCTTCCTCGGTGATGAATTTGTGACTTTGATAGTTGAAGCTATCGCCAGGATTTGAAACATCCCAGGTAGTTTTCTTTTCGGCCGCTTTCTTTTCTTGACTCCGCAGCGGTGTCAAAAAGAAAGTGGTCCATAGACAGGTGATTAAAAAGATTCGCATAGCGTTTTGTTTCATTTGGTTTGCGTTAGATTAGTTCTTTTTTCTGGGAACTTTTTGCGGTGTGTTGGCCAAAGTATAGATGGTCCAAGCCATAATGACCGCGTTTTTCATAAGGTCTTCCTTTGGTACATATTCAATAAAGTCCATATTGGTATGATGCGTTACAGTACTATAGGTAAGTTCATCCTGTATGAATTGAAACGCGGGAATATTGTAATGATCAAAGGTTTCATGGTCTGTAGAGAGTGTATTTTCAATAGTAAGCGTGCCTTCCGTTAACGCATCCAGCTTTGAGAAAGCCATTTCAAAAGTGGGGCGTGCCAATTCATTTCCTTGTAAATAAATACCACGTATCGCGCCCGTGCCATTGTCCAGGTTCAAATAGGCCGAGATCTTTTTGGATGCTGCATTTGGTTTACTTTCCAAGGGGCCAAAATGCTTTTCCGCATAGGCTACAGAACCTAAAAATGCTTGCTCTTCACCACCCCATAGGCCAATTTTAACGGTTCTCTTGAGTTTTATACCAGCCGTCTTGAGAATGCGCAGTGCCTCCAAAAGAATAACACAACTGGCTGCATTGTCAGTAGCACCGGTTGCCGCATGCCAAGAGTCAAAATGCCCTCCAATCAGTACTGTTTCTGACTTAAGTTTTGAATCCGTTCCGGTGAGTTCACCAACGATGTTTACGTTGTTCTGCGGTTCCATGTAGAATACCGTTTCTAAGTTTAAACGCAGTCTGGGGGTTTCTTTGTGTTCAATGGCTCTCGCTATGCGACCAAAATGCTCGGGCGCAATGGTAAAATAGGGCAGGGGCTTTATATCGTCTTCCAGATAATAGTAGGTGCCTCCGGGATGAAATATTCCGGGTACCTCACTTTGTTTGGAAAGCATTCTGAAAACAGCTAGCGCACCTTCTTCTTTCACAAACTCCAAAAAATCCTGATCCCAGCGATCGGAGGTTTCCCATGATTTTATGAGCTTTGGCAAGGGCGTTGGGATTTCTTTGGGTGACAATTGCCCTTCCATTTTTAAAAGCTCGGCATCGGTATACCGGTCTAAAATGGTATCGGTAAGCCGCTTTTTATGGGGAACGCTGCCAGCAAATACGATTTTGCCCTTTAATTTTCCTGCATAGTCTTGTTTAATTTTCTTGAAGTCGAACATATTGTTAATATGCACTACCGCTCCTTCAACTGTACCAGGGGTACTTTCGGCCATGGCCAGGGGATAGGCGCTTAGGCTCATATAATTGGGTGCAATCATTTCTACATTAAAACCGTTAATGCTCCACCCACGGCAATTGTCGCAATAGTTTTCAAAGTGTACGTTTTGCACGCCTACGCTTTTCATTTTTTCGGACATCCATACGGCTGCGGCCAAATATTCCCGACTACCGGTGAGGCGTTGTCCATACACGTCGGTAAGTTCGCTTAAGATGTCATATGCCTGCGAATTCCCAAAACCTTCGCTTCGAATTGCGGCCAACTGTTCCTTGGAAGAACCGGCTTGTGAGAGACCAAAGGCGCAAACAAATGCGGATAGAAATAATGAAATAGTGTTCTGGTAATTCATGAATTTTGTCTTTTGATCAGCGACCTGTTCCAGGACGTGTTTTGATGTTTTCTGATGAGAGCCGTACGATTTCCGAGATTCGCTTTTGTCGGGTTTCCGGTCGCTTGGCTTGATTGAGCCAATAAAGATAGCTTTTTCGTTGTCCTCTTGTAAATGCCATGAAATTTTTGAAAGCGTCGGGCACTTTTTCAAATGCTAGTTTAAGTTCAGGCGGAACAATGCCATTTTCAACCGCATCGAGCGCAGTCCACGAACCATCTTTTTTAGCGGCTTTTATTTTCTCCAACCCACTATCATGCATCAAATTGGCGGCAATCAGCTTTTTAATATGTTCCTTGTTGACCTTGCTCCAAACGCTTTTGGGTTTTCTTGGACAGAAGTATTGACGGCGTTTTCCATCCCCCAGACTTTTTACAGTGCTGTCTATCCATCCATAGCAAATAGCAACCTTGACAGCCTCTTCCCATCGCATGCTTTCTTTTTCATGGGCAATTTTGTAGAAAATTAAATAAACTCCTTCTTTCTGTGTATGGTTTTCATGAAGCCATTGCCGAAATTCAGTATCATTTTTAAAATAGTATTCAGGAACCTCTATCATGTGCCGTTATCAGTTTTAAAGCTGCTAAAAATAAGAAAACAACCAGAAGTTCCTATATTTAACACAACAGAAAATGGAAAACACTTGGAAGAGGAGCTGTCGGACTTTATAGAGAACGGTCACAAACGGTATTTTCAGAATTTGAGTATCGACTGTGTTATTTTCGGATACCACGACAAGGAGCTGAAGATTCTGCTGGCGAAATGGAAACAGCTTGACGGTTGGGGTGTTCCCGGCGGATTTATTGGTTTGGAAGAGTCATTGGCTACGGCCGCTACTCGCATACTCAAGGAAAAAACATCGCTCGACAATGTGTACCTAGAACAGTTCAAGACCTTTGGAGAAAGCGAATTTAGATTGAAGGAAAAAGAGGGGATGCCTTGGTTGCCAAAGGACAACTGGTTGCGGAAACGCACCTTCGGAATCGGTTATTATGCACTTGTAGAATTCTCTAAGGTGGCCATTAAGACCGATTTTTTTTATGAAGATTACCGTTGGCAGGATGTAGATTCGGTTCCTCAACTGTTGTTCGACCATAATGAAATGATTCAAGAAGCATTGAGACATATGCGCCTGAATCTATACCATAAACCGATAGGGTATGAATTGCTTGAACGTAAATTTACCCTGCCTGAGATACAGTCGCTTTATGAGACGATATTGGGGAAGAAATTAGATCGCAGGAACTTCCCTAAAAAACTCATGAATCTTTCTCTTATAAAAGATACTTCGGAAGTACGTAAAATTGGCCAACATCGTTCACCAAAATTATATGAGTTTAACAAAGTAAAATACGACCAAGCCTTACAGGACGGGATTATTTTGGTCTTGTAGCGTTAAAAATATTTCATTGTGTATATGAAACGCAATAAAACAGTATATTTGAGTGCGGTTCCCTTTAGACAAATCAATAAAAAACAAAAAATGAAGAAAGTTGTAATTGCTATTTTTGCCCTATTCCTTTTTGGCTTTATTAGTTGTGGTGATAAAAAAAGAAATGGCACCCCTAAGGTGTTGGTTTTCTCTAAAACTATGGGCTTTAAACATGCATCGATCCCGGCAGGTATCGCTGCACTTCAGAAATTGGGAGCCGAAAACGGATTTGAGGTGGATACTACAAAAAATGCCGACCTCTTCAACGATGAAAATTTAAAGCAGTATTCGGCGATCGTTTTTCTAAGTACCACTGGGAACGTACTGGACCATATGCAAGAGGCGGCCTTTGAACGTTATATTCAATCTGGTGGTGGTTATGTAGGCATCCATGCGGCGGCCGATACTGAATACGACTGGGGCTGGTACAACAAACTGGCAGGGGCTCAATTTTTAAGCCATCCTTCGGGAACACCCGAGGCCGATTTCATCATAAAAGACCAAAATTTCATAGCGACGAAGCATTTTACCGATACGGTATGGCACCGCACCGATGAACTCTACAATTACAAAAATATCAATCCGGATGTGAAGGTACTGATGACCCTTGATGAGTCGACCTATGAAGGTGGGGAGAACGGGGATTTTCATCCGATAGCTTGGTACCATGAATTTGATGGGGGCAGGGCATTTTATACAGGAGCTGGCCATACCGATGAAAGCTATTTGGAAGAGGACTTGCTCAAACACATCTTAGGGGGTATTCAATATGCCATAGGCGAAAATAAACTGTTGAATTATGAAAAAGCCAGTACCCAAATTCCACCGGACATCGACCGGTTCTCAAAAGTGAGTCTAGTTACCGGCGGTTTTTTTGAACCTACGGAGATGACCATATTACCCGATAATGATATTCTAGTTGCGCAGCGCCGAGGAGAAATCATGCTTTACAAGGCCGATACGAAAGAACTATCGGAAGTTGCCAAATTAGATGTGTACCATAAAACCTTGAAGACACCCGGTGTAAATGCGGAGGAAGGCCTAATGGGGCTTCAAAAAGACCCCAATTTTGCGACCAACCATTGGGTGTATGTCTATTATGCACCAACCGGGGATAAAGACGTCAACCGATTATCGCGTTTCAAATTTCAGAACGATACCTTTGACATGGCTTCGGAACAGGTAATACTGGATGTAGATTCACAACGAGAAATCTGTTGTCATACCGGCGGGTCAATCGCATTCGGGCCAGACAACTTGCTATATGTTTCTACCGGAGATAATTCAACTCCTTTTAACGAGAAAGATGTAAAATATGTAAACAATGGGTATGCGCCTTTGAACGATATTCCCGGACATCAGCAGTACGATGCGCGGCGGTCTTCAGGCAATACCAACGACCTTCGTGGTAAAATATTGAGAATTAAGGTGAACGAGGATGGCAGCTATGACATTCCCGATGGGAACCTTTTTCCCGTGGGGACCGAAAAAACAAGGCCAGAAATTTATACGATGGGGCATCGCAACCCGTATCGTATTTCGGTAGACCCTAAGAAAGGGTATGTGTATTGGGGCGATGTGGGACCCGATGCACGGGCAGATAGTTTGGGAGTTCGAGGCCCAAGGGGATATGACGAAATGAACCAAGCGCGGAGCGCGGGTAATTTTGGTTGGCCGCTCTTTATTGGTAACAATATTCCCTATAACGACTACGACTATGAGACGGGTGTTAGTGGAGCTGCCTTCGACCCTGAAAAACCAATCAACGACTCTCGCAACAATACAGGTTTACGGGAATTGCCTCCTGCGCAACCTGCCTATGTTTTTTATCCGTATGCCGATACGGGTGATTTCCCGCAGGTAGGAACCGGCGGTAGAAATGCCATGGCGGGCCCTACCTATTATTCTGATATGTACCCCGATGGCGGCGGACTTCCTTCGTACTACGATGGGAAAGTAATCATTTACGAGTGGATGCGGGGTTGGATGATGGCCGTTACACTTTTTGAAGACGGTACTTTTAACAAGATGGAACCCTTTGCCTCTGATATTGAAGTCAGCAATTTAATCGATATGGAAATGGGCCCAGATGGGCGCATGTATCTTCTTGAATACGGTGCAGGCTGGTTTGCACAGAATGACGATTCTGGTTTAGGATATGTGGAGTTCAATGGTGGTAACCGTGCCCCCGTTATTGATGCCATGATCGTTGATCATACGTCGGGAAAACTACCTTTGACGGTCACAGCTACCGTTGATGCAATGGATCGCGAAGGTGATGCGGTAACCTATGTTTGGGATTTGGGCAATGGTGAGACCAAAGAGACCAGCGAACCCAACATCACCCATACCTATGAGAAGGCAGGGGATTATAAAATAGCAGTAGAAGTGAAAGATGATAAAGGTGCCGCGGTTAAAAGTACCGCAACCTCTGTTGTTGCCGGGAACTCACGTCCCGAGATCGCTATTGACCTCAGTGGTGGTAATTCATCCTTTTTCATTGCCGGTACTCCTGTAAATTATAAAGTTTCCGTAAGCGATCCCGATGGTAATGGTACCATTGATGAAAGCAATGTATTCGTTTCGGTTGATTATATGGAAGGGATGGACGAGGTAAATATGTCTTTAGGCCACCAACAGGTCTCAGCTGCGGTGACTGGCAAGGCCTTGACGCAATCAATGGATTGTAAAACCTGCCATAAGGAAGCTGACCCGTCGATTGGTCCAACTTACTTGGCCATAGCCGAGAAATATAAGGATGATAAAAACGCACAAAGTTACCTTCAGAAAAAAATAGTGGAAGGAGGCACTGGCGTATGGGGCGAGGTAATGATGCCCGCGCACCCAAATGTGACGAGCGACGAATCACGACAGATTGCCTTGTACATTCAATCCTTGATTGATACGGGGGCCAAGAAAAAATCATTGCCCTTGGCGGGGAGCGTTGTACCGAACCCCACGCCTACAGATAATGTTATGGTACTTACGGCCAGCTATACAGATGAAGGTGCTGCGGGCACCATTCCGTTGACTGGTGTGAATTCCGTCACTCTACGAGGTAGTACCGTGCCGTTTACCGGAAATAACAAAACCCAAGGTTTTATGCCTGTTGAGTTTGGCGGTATGAAACTACTTATTGTCCCATCGGAAGGCGGTTGGTTTGTAATAGACGATATTGACTTAAAAGGAGTTAGCTCGGTGATGGTAACGGCAGGTTGGCAGGAAGCACCCAAAATTGGCTTTAGCCTGGAAATGCGAAAGAATGCGCCCGACGGACCGTTGTTGGGGACAGGAAGCATGCCGGCTCCAGTACCTGGGCAACCAGGTGGAATGGTCATGATAAATCTTGATGCCCCGATGAATGAAAAAGTAGATGAAGTCTATTTTGTCTATGCCCCTAAAGAAGGTGAAGCACTTGGGCAAGTCGCTTTGGTAAGCGTAAAGTTTAACGGACAATAAATAAGAATAACGTTAGCAAGCTGATGCTGATAGGAAAGGCCCTGAATAGGGGCCTTTTTTGCATTTATAAAGTGCTGCTATATGCTAGGTTTAGAAGGAAGCTTGTTTGCATCGCTCTATAAAAAGGTGCGTTTTGCGCATGATGGGAGAAAACCTGCGCTCTTAGGAGCTATTTTGAAAGACTGACCACTCAGTGATTACTTATCTCCAGTTTTTTGAATTCTTTGAAGATGCGCTGTTTTTCTTGAATCGTGAATTCTTTGGTCTCAAACCAGTCATTCGCAGCTATTTTTTCGTTTTCAATCTGTGCATTGCGTATGGCTCTCAAAGAAACCAAATGCCAATGGATTCCCTTTTTCCTTGATACAGGATATCCCACATCTTCCATGATATAGGATACTCTTGGCTGGTTGTAAAGACGAACCCCATTTTTTAAAATTGCCAAGGTTTTGGTAAGGGCTACAACCTCGGAAAAAGAGTAACGCGCAAAATCCGCGAAACCATCCTGCGTTACATTGTATAACTTATCCCCAACTTCTAGATTTCTCATAGGCACCAAAAGCTCGTAAAATTAAGCGTAGTTTTTGAAGTGGAAAAAGAAGTGCGTTGTGAGTTATTAACAAAAGTTAAGCAATTCCTTTCATGGTAAGCAAGGTCATTACCCAAACGATTGCAGAAGAGAAAAAGATACCAATTGTATTGGCAGCAAATGCTTTTTGCTTTTCTATTTTAAAAAGGTAGCTGGCGATGCTTCCGGCATAGACACCAGTGCCCGGCAAAGGAATCATAACAAAGAAGATAAGACCCCAAAACCCATACTTTTTAATTTTATCTCCCGATCCGGTCTTTGCCTTTCTAGCGACGTATAGCGCTCCTTTTTTATAGAAATTCCATTTGAGAAGGTATTTGTTCACGCTTTCCAAAAAGAACGACATGATGGGGAAAACCAAAACGTTCGCGCCAAAACAGATCAGAAAGACCATATAAATGTTCAATCCTTTAAGCATGCCGAACGGAATGCCCACCTTGGCCTCGCCAAACGGTGAAATACTCCATAAAAATGCAAAAACGAAATCTTGAATCAAAGTGGCAATTTTTTTAGAATGCTAAGCTAACGCTCAAAAAAAGAATTACGTGCTTTCCGATACCAAAATAATCGTTAAAAAAGATAATCTTGTCATAAATGTTTTTCGGACAGGATTCGCAGTAACTCTAAATTGTTCATGTAAAATAAGGGGAATTGGTCATGTTTCTTATGAAGCAACCTTTTTATATCGCTGCCCAGTCGTCACATGTGAAAATTCAAAATGTACCAGACGGGACACGAAGAGCTCGTACAGTTCTTATTCCAACGGAACATTTATCCCCACTTATATACAATGTTCTTGAAGCGTACTGTTTTTTTGGCCCCAAAGCTCTTTCCATTAAGAAAAATAACTTTTCTATAAATGACAGAATTTTATTAGTCATATTTTTTTGATTTTAAACGATTCATTAGCTCCTCATTTTCCATAGTATAAGAAAATCTTAATAGTGCGGGGAATAGACCATAAAATGCTCGCCTTAAAGTTGATAGCGCGCATGTTTTTATCTAATTTTCCTCTAAAATAAGCTGGTTAACTATAATAGTGAAGTACTATGTAATAATCGGCATAAAAATCCTATAAGTGGCAAAATAAATGGCAAAGCCGCTTTGTGCTGTTTTGCAACAACTCTTTAGCAACAAACCCTTAGCGTGGGATAACACAACATTGGAAAAAGCCGTTTTTTTAAGTTCCTATTTTTTTTCTTTTACCATCGCCGGCTGGTTTGGTAGGTCATATTGAAATAGGTCATTTCTTGAATAATGGCCTATCACGTCAAAATCGAGTTTACTTTTGTTTATTTCGGCTAAATCTAGTTCTGCGGTAACCACACCGGCTTCTCCAAATAAGGGCCCTGCAATAATTTTCCCCAAGGGTGAAACAATGACGCTCCCACCGGGGCACAAAGCTTCTGGATCTGAAACTGCCAGTGACCGGTAGGTTTCGGGATACATCGATTTGGTATAGTATTGGTTACAGCCGAGTACAAAACAACGGCCTTCAAGTGCTATGTGTTGCATCGTGGCTGTCCATTCATCTCTAGAATCCGCAGTGGGGGCAATATAGAGTTCAACGCCTTTGCGATACATGGCCATACGCGCCAAGGGCATATAGTTCTCCCAACATATAAGACCTCCTAATTTCCCGATTTTCGTATCGCAACTTACCATTGATTCTGCTCCGGCCTCAGCCCAAATAGTACGTTCGGTGCCCGTAGGTTTTATTTTTCGATGTACCGCCAATAGGCCATCTGTTGGTGAAATATAAAGCATGGAGCAGTAAAGGCTACCATTATCTTCCTTTTTTTCTGTCACCCCTATTACCAGGTAAACATTTTGGGATCGGGACAGTTTCTTGAGCCTTTTCAATTCATCGCCTTCCAAAGAAAAACTTTGGTCCCGGTAGGTTGCGTACAGTTCCCTCCCTTCAGGGGTTCTACTTCCTACTCTCGCGCCAAAATCAAACCCTCTGGGATACCCGGGTATGAACGACTCGGGAAACACAAGCAATTCACAACCTTCTTGCACATACTTTTTTGTAAGCATTTCCAGTTTATCCAAAGTCTTTGCTCTGTCGAAAAAAACCGGACTATCTTGTACGAGACCTACTTTTACTTTCATCTGTCATGTGTTTGGTAAATCGTGTATAGTTTATTCTGAAACCCTCCATGGGGGATTGAGGCGGTTTTCACCGGCATGGAAGAGAATGAGCTGGTTGCCATCCAAATCTTTTAATCGTGCTTCACGCCAACCCCAATTTTTATCATTCGGCATTTCATCAAATACAATTCCTGACGAAGCTAAGGAGGCTACCTGCTTATCTAAGTCTTCACACTCAAAATACACATACACCCCGTCACCGATAGGCAGTTTTTCGGTTTGGTGAATTGAGAAGGTGGTATTTCCTGCCGGACATTCGAAGCGTGCATAATGGGGTAGTGCCCGTACGATCAATTTTAAACCCATTTGCTGGTAAAAAGGAACAGCTTTTTCAAGGTCTAAAGAGGGCACAGTAATTTGGTTAAGGTTCATAGAAATTGGGATTTAGTTTAAATGGCTACCGCAGTTACTGTTGTTGCATTACCTTAACATAAAAATTTCGGTCTACCTGAAAAGTGTCTAGATTCCCTTCTACCTCCATATTTTGCCATTCGGCTGAAGGGGTAATTTGGTGCGTATTCCCCTCGATACGTATCGATATCGGCATCTTGAAACCGTCTATGATATTTGTATACCGATACATAAGAGTATTTTCTTCAACCTTGTACTGCAACAAAGGTATTTTTCGTGTACGTAGGTATTGATCAAAGACGAAGGATAGATCTATTCCTGATTGTTCGGAAATATAGTTTTCGATTTCGGCGGTAGTGACCGTGCTGTGATAAAATTTGGTATTTAATCCGCGTAAGATGGTTCGCCATTTCTTATCATCATCAACTAATTGTCGTATGGTATGTAATAAGTTGGCACCTTTGTAATACATATCACTACTACCTTCACTATTTACATTATAAGTGCCAATGACGGGCCGGTCATTTTGAATATTGCCCCGTGTCCCAATGACGTAGTCGGCAGCTGCTTCTTTTCCATAATAATAATCGAGAAATAAATTTTCAGAATACGCGGTGAACCCTTCGTGTACCCACATATCCGCGGCATCTTTATAAGTAATATTATTTGCGAACCATTCGTGGCCCGCCTCGTGGATAATAATAAAATCAAACTTTAGGCCCCAACCGGTTCCGGACAGGTCTCTTCCCAAGTATCCTTTTTTAAATTGGTTGCCATAGGTAACCGAACTTTGATGCTCCATACCCAAATAAGGCACTTGTACCAGTTTAAAACTATCTTCATAAAAAGGGTAAGGACCAAACCAATGCTCAAAGGCTTTCATCATTTTTGGTGCGTCTTTAAAATGTTCTTTTGCCTTTTCCAAATCGTCGCGCAGCACATAATAATCCATATCTAGCGCACCCTTCTCACCATCGTACTTTTCTCCAAAATGTACATAGTCGCCAATGTTTACGTTTACACCATAATTATTAATCGGATTCGAAACGAACCAATGATAGGTATTGGTCTCCTCATCTATTTTGCGCAAACGTCCGTTTGATATATTCATGAGTCCTTTGGGGACTTTGACACTTATGGCCATACTGTCTACCTCGTCGTACATATGGTCTTTGTTGGGCCACCATACACTGGCTCCAAGGCCTTGACAAGATGTCGCGACAAAATGCTTGCCATTTGCATCGGTTTTCCAAGAAAATCCTCCGTCCCAAGGTGCACGGACGGCCTCTTTGGGGTTGCCGGAATAGTGAATGACCACTTCGTTGAAGTCTCCCTTTTTTTGTTGCTTTTCAAGGGTTATGAAATGGGCATTTCCATTGGAGCTTACCTTTAGCGTTTTTCCATCTTGTGTTGCTTTTTTGATCTTCAATGGCGATTGAAGGTCTACTTGCATTCGCTGCGCATTTTCCAATACCTGATATCGGATCGTATTGCTCCCGGAAATATACTTTTTATCAGGTACCACTTCAATATTTAAATGGTAGTAGTTGAGGTCCCACCAAACCCTTTCTGGGGTAATACTGCCGCGTAGGGTGTCTTGTTCTGTAAACTGTTGGGCGGTCGCTAGGCCAGAGACAAACAACATAACACCTACTAAAAATATACTCTTGTTCATTTTGTCGTATTTGGAAGACTATCTGAAAATACCATTGGGAAACACGACAGGGCTTTCAAAGCCATCTTTTCCTACCGCCGCTATTCCGAAGAAGTAATTATCAATAACGATACCATTTAGCGTATACTCCGTCACGTCACCTACATATCTACTATGGTCCCAAGTCGGAGAAGTGGTGTCACGCCAATAAATTTTGTAACCAACAGCTCCTTCAACGGGGCTCCATTGAAATTTCGCAGAAGGTTGTACAATTCCTCCAATTTTCACTTCTTTTGGTGCAGGGGGTGCCCAGGCAATAGCCGCTAGATTGATAGCATTCACCGCGGTCAGTTTTTTTGCATAATCAAAATTAACATGTTCCAGTACGTCCCCATAGGCGATTCCATTTTCTGTTCGAATATCCTGGTGCTGTTGCGTATAATTCTCATGCGATTCCATAATGCGAATTCCGGCAAAACCTGCATCATTGAAGGGCCTGTGATGCCCTCCTCTTCCAAAGCGGTCTAGGCGATAAATGAGCATAGGATTCATTTCTGGCATATACCTACGAACATTTTTATACACGTAACGGGCAAGTTGCCTAGAAATACCGTCTACTTCTCCGCCGTAAAAACGTCTTGATCGTCGTTCTTTTTCGGTTTCAGTAGGGGGGACAGGTTCCGAAAAAATTCTAAAATCCACATTGCTGACGACACCATCGACCCCTGTTATGTTGCCGATCATATCGTTGTTTAGGATACCTGCGATTTCCCAGCCTTGCTCCTTGGCATAGGCGGCAAGCCCTTTTCCGCCATAGAGACCCTGTTCTTCACCTGATAGGCCTACGAACAGAATGCTATTTTCAAAGTTGTATTTGGAAAGCACTCGGGCAGCTTCTAACGTGCCGGCCATGCCACTCGCATTGTCATTGGCGCCAGGCGAATCAGAAGTAAAATTGTTGGGATCGCTCACGCGCGAATCAATATCACCGCTCATGATAATATACCGATTTGGGTATTTCGTGCCCCGTTTTACCGCCAAAACGTTTACGACCCAAACATCATTCACAATACGATCGTTATCACCTTTGGGGACTAGATTTTTTTGATAGGAAACTTCCAAACAGTGGTTACAGGCAGCGGAAGTCTTTTCAAATTCAGATTTGATCCACCTACGGGCCGCTCCGATACCCCGCGTTTGCGATACGGTATCGCTTAAGGTATGCCGTGTGCCAAAATTGGCCAAGGTAGTAACATCGTTCTCAATTCGTTCCGCAGAAACAGCGTCAATAATTTCATAGATGCGGGCATCGCTTTGCGCAACCGAGAACGCATAACAAAGAAGTGCCAAAAACAATAGTCTTTTTCTCATAGGTAAAGTGGATTATTTATTTCCAATTAATTCAACAAAAACACCGTCAGGATCTTGTAACAATACGAACTGGCGCCCGTCTCTGACTGTCAGTTCCGGTTCGCTCAAAATCGAGACTCCTGCTTTTTTAGCACGTTCCAATATAGGAGCCATAGACTTAACAAAGATTGTCATATAACGCATCCGGTTTTGATCTTGAATTACCTGCTCTTTTCCCAAGGTTTTATTTCCAAAGGAGACCAGCTTAAATTCGGAGGCAGCTTCGTTGTTTTCTAGCTTTAACATTTTTACCTTAAAAGGGACACCTCCTGAAAGACCTGATTTTTTGGCAAAGACAGAATCAACAGGAAATCCTCCCGTCTCTTGCATGCCTATTACCCCGGTATAGAAGGCCAAGGAAGCTTCCATATCGGATACGAGCAATCCTATAGAAATTGTGGGTTTCTCAAAATTAGAGGTGGAATTTTGAGCGAATAATACGGCTCCAAAAAAAAGACATATGATAACTGTATATTTTTTCATTTGAATTGAATTTAGTTGCTTGTTCTAGTTTAATTGGTTTTATATTTTTTAGCGAACCATACACCATGCCCATAACACAGCGGGCCAAGAAGCGCGTAGACCATGCCGGGCAGCGCTATCTTTAATCCCAAGTGCATTCTTGCGATCGCTATTGAAAATAGGGCGATAAAAAAGTAGATGGTAAAGTGCCTCGCATAAAACAGCAAATTACTGTCAAAATGTGTTTTTTTTGTTTTTAGATAGGCGCGGTAATACATGGCGGCAAAACAGAGGAAAATCAAAAAGAATCCAAGGCTGTAGAGCTGAAACAAATTCGAAAAATCATCGGTGTTCAACCTATTGAACCCTACCCATGAATTGATGAGCGATTTAAGGGGGAAAACGTAGTACAGGATTACAAACAACAATACTGAATTGACCGCTATGATCCAGGAGTCTATATACTCGTTTCTTCTGAAAAAATTATAATGTACGGACCACAACCCGATGAGCACGAAAAAACAGACTCCAAAGCTCAAAAAGGCCTTCATATCTAAATTTAAAACCGAATCCTGCGAATCGGCCCCTAAGGAAACGACCAATAAGGTAGCCGCAAAAGCAAATACGGCATCGCTAAAGGCTTCGATTCTGCTAATGTTATGTGGAAATTTCATAGGGCTAATGCCCAAGTTACAGGGCTTTGATTCAAGGATACAATGTATTAAAAATTAATGGTTTTTTCGAGTAAGCTGCCATAATCCTGTCAAGGGGCCTAGTGCCAAAATCAAGAAAATATAGGGCGTATCGAATTCAAGGACCAAAAATGATAGCAATTGAATGCTTACAATACTAATGGCAAAGCCGATACAATTCACTAAAGTGAGGGCCGTACCTTTCTGTTCAATTGGTGCGTTTGTGGCCACCAGCGTTGAAAATTGTGGTGAATCGGCAGTGACGGCCATTCCCCATAAGCACCAACAACCTATAAAGACGATTGGATGTAGTTGAAACAAAAGGGGCGATACCAGACAAAAAAAACCGGATACTGAGAGGCTTATCATGGCCACCTTTGCGCTTCCAAACCGTTGGGATAACAGTCCGCCCAGCATACAGGAAACACCTCCCATGGCAATGACGGTAAATACTCCTAAAGGAACCGAAAATTGCGCTCCATGTAAGCTATTAAATGTCTGCAACGCCAAAGGAGTAAAGGCCCAAAAAGCGTACAACTCCCACATATGACCAAAGTAGCCGAGGGCTGCCCTACGAAATCCGGTGACTTTAAACAATCGGGGACCTGCTTGTAGTTCTAACTTTTTACTGGGTTTTCGAAAAGGGCCGTTGGGTACTAGCAACCATAAGGAGAGCCCTCCTATAAGGGCTAGGGTAGAGGTGGTTTTAATAACCATCGTATCATCCGTTCCCCAGGCCATGGCCTTTACCAAATAGGGGAATGCCGTTCCAAGAACCAAGGCGCCTACCAGATACCCCAAGGCCCTTCCCAAGCCTTTTTCGTAATAGTCCGCCGCGATTTTCATACCCACAGGGTAGATGCCAGCTAAGAAAAAGCCCGTTCCGAAGCGTGCCGAAAGTAATTCCCATTTAGAAAGTGTTTCGAAAAGCAACACAAGATTACAACAAGCGCCCAAGAGGGCACAAACTAAAAATACCACAGAAGGGGAAAATCGATCAGCAATCATCAAGAAAGCAAATACCAAAGTACCGGTGATAAATCCTAATTGGACAGATGATAGTACATACCCGATTATTTCCGCTCCTAAACCTGTTTTTGCAGTTAACTGATCAACAATTGCGTTCCCGGCGAACCAAAGACAGGTGCACGCGAACTGCGATAGGATTATAAGGGGTAAAATATGTGGTTTTGGTTTCAAGGCGACTATTAACGTACAAAGGTGACCTTGGCGATTTTTCCGTCTTTGACCTCATAGATTGCGACCGCATCTGCGTTGTTTCCATTGATGGTAAGGAACTCTTCATCGATTACAATATTCCCAAGAACAATACGCTGGGTAATCGTACAGTTAAGATCGGGAGTGCTTTCAAAGAAACCCTCGTACCCTGAACGCAACTGCTCATGCCCCTTGGAGCGTAGCTTTGAAGGGAAGTCATATGTCTCAATATTTTCGTCGTAAGTTGCTACGAAACCATTTATATCCCTTGCATTATAAACTTCCAATTGTTTGTCTACGATTGTGACTGCCTCCTCATTTCTATGATTTTCAAAAATAAAGGTCATACTGGTAATTAGGCCATTTTTCACCTCGTAGATCGCGACTTGCCGGTGTTCTTTGCCCGCAATTGTTGCCTTTTCCTCATCGATTACCTTGTTCCCGATGCTTATTCGTTTTAGGACTTCAACGGTGACTTCGGGGGTTCTGTCGTAGAAATTTTTATAGTTGTTTTTTAAAGCGGCATTTCCGGTATATAAAGTGTCATTTGGAAAATTTCGCACGACCACATCATTACTGTAGCAGGCGGCGAAAGCGTTCAGGTCGCGCTTATTGAAGGCACTCACTTGCCTTTGTACCACGAGCTCAGGAGACACTTCGGATACCAGGGCCAATTTGGATGCGTTGGCATTCGTCTGCAGACGGGAAATAGCGCCTAGGTTTTTATCTTTAAATCGGTGGAAAATACTCCAATTTTCATCCTTGTCTGGATTGAACTGGAAAATCATGTTTCCCCTTGCCATAAGTATGCTACCATTGAGCAGCCAACACATATCTTCCGAAGTCATGGGTATTTTTGTAATTGTTTCGGTAGCTCCGGTGATAGGGTTTAATGATTTGATTTCCCAATGGTCTTTTTGTTCCTTGCTTATAAAGCTTACAAGATTGCTGTTTGGAATTTTATGTAGAGATCTGCCTACATTTTTCGCATAGGTATAGTTGGTATGGTCTTTTAAATTCGACACCACTAAATCCATGCTGTTTTCAACCAGGACAGTGGTTACCAATACATCTTCATTATACCAAAGGTGGTACCCCACTTTTTGATCTTTCAAGACGAGTTCGGGCTTCCCGGAACCCATATCGTAACTGTAAAGGCGCTGCAAACCACTGGTATCTAAGCGAATGGACGAAACTTTCTTTTTGCCCGGAACCTTAAGCGGTGAGTATTCGCTTCCTTGCTCAGTGTCACTGACCCACTGAATTACGGCGTCGCGCACATTGTATTGCGCAATATCCGTTTGCCCGTTTCTAGTTGCTGCAAACAGCACGAGATTGTCATTATAAAAAGAAGGCTGGTTGTCATACCCTTCGTTGTTGGAGATATTTTTGACAGGACCAACTGTAAGTCTTCCATCTTCAGAAATAATATCCATGAGATATACTTCTGTATTCATTTGCGCTTGTACGCCTATCGTAAAAAGCAGTAGAAGTGCGGATACCTTGGAGCTCATTTGTTATTGGTTTAATGGGGGCGGATTCTCTTTTAATTGTTCTTCTGTGAGCGTGTGCCCATGAAAGGTTTGCCATTCAGCCGAAAGATAACGAAACCTTCCGATAAAGATATCACCGTTGGTTTTCCATTGATCCCATTGTACGGTCGTATTTTCCCAGTAGTCGGCCCCTGCACTCATCATGAGGCGTGCTTCCCCTCGATCATCGGCTTCATTGCTATCATTCAGTATCAATCTTGATTCCAAAGAAGCCCATATTCCTGCAATATCTTTTGGGTCTATTTCGGTACGGCCATCACTATCCCAGAAATGAAAATTATACCCCTCGACCAAGGTAGCGGAAATACCGCCACCATTGGTGTTTTCATCACGAATATCGGCGGGTATATTCGTGTCGTTTTGGAAGTCTTCGGCATAATTAGCCCCTGCTATATTAGAAGATGAGGACCATTTTTTCCAGGTATCACTGGCTTTGCTGAGGTACCATAATTGTATGTTGCGTATCTGAAAACGGGTATTGGTGCTTTGATTGCCCAGTTCATCTGTATACACTTGCCCCCAAGGTAATACCGCATTCCACCCATCCGGAGGAGTATTGCCATATCCTACCCGCGGGTTATTGCCCCACCCATAGCTGTCCAATACTCCTTTTGGTTTCCCCTCATGAGGTTGGGTCATGTCTTCCAACAGCAATTGTAATTCCGTGGGCAAGGGTGCTTCTGGTTGCTCCCCATCAATCTGGTCAGGAGACGCCGGGGAGTCGTCAGAACCTCCACAGGCAGCTGTGAGAATCATAAAAAATAGGGTTGCAACCCATCGGGAACTTTTTAATTTCTTTCTCATGGTTTAGGTTAAAAAAGATTGAAGCAACTCGCGTACTTGGCCGGTATTTTCAACGAAGTATTTGGCTTGTGTTTTCTGGCGACCTACTTTTACCGTAATGGCACTATCGGGTAGTTCTTGGAACATAAATTCATCCGTCCAATCATCCCCAATGGCAAATACAAAATCATAGTTGTCTTCTCCTAATATACGTACAGAAGCCCTTCCTTTGTTCACATTGCTGCTTTTCACTTCCATGACCTTATTTCCGTTTAAGACACTTAAATCATCCGTACCGATAAGGCTGGTCAATACCGTGGTCAACTCAGTAGCTCTTAGACTTCCGAAATCAGGATCTGTTTTTCGATAATGCCAAGCCAGTGAATAATTTTTTTCCTCAATAAAGCTTCCCGGGGTGCGGTCAACGAATGATTCCAATACCGGTCGTATCTTGTCCATCCAATCATTTTTTACGTTTTCCAGAAGGCGGAAGTCCGCTCCTTTTTGCGAAATCCATACACCGTGTTCCACAATCATATTGTATTCTTTTGGTAGGAACCATCTGGTAAAGGTATCTTTATCACGCCCACTTATCAGATACAGGTCTGTGCCCTCTTGAGCATGCAGGGCATCTAGAAGTTTATACAGCGCCGCATCGGGGCTTGCTTTTTGCGGGTCGTTATGAAAACCGGCCAGTGTACCGTCATAATCTAAAAATACGAGTCG
>CALIIC010000109.1 GCA_938020445.1 uncultured Flavobacteriaceae bacterium
GATCAGGCTTGTTGTAGGGCATTTTTGATTTCCGTTGATTGCGTCATAAAATTGGAAATATCCTTGGCCCAAATCTGGTAGGTGGTTTTGGATGGGTGTACCCCATCACTAAAAAAATCGGCCGGTTCTATGGTAAGTTGATACCGTTCGATCAAGTCCACCGAGCTAACCGCCCTGGGATAGTAATACACCTGTTCAAAATCCTGAACTATTTTGTTCAATTCATTGCCAAGAATGGTCACAAGGTTTCCGATGGTAAATTTTATAAGGGACGTAAATGCCGGAAATTCTTTTATTGGAGGCATGTTTATAAATACAATGGGAACTTCTTTAAATTTCAATCGTATGCTTTTAATGAGTTCACGAACATCTCTATTCCATTTTTTGGGAGAGTTTAATTCAAAGGCATCATTTCCTCCAAGTCCGATGACGATGAAGTCTATTGATTTTTCCGTAATACCATCAATGATTTTTTCTGTTACTCTTTTTGCCGTGTACCCACTTTTTGCATAGACCTTCCAATCAACATTTGTTTTGAGTGCAACGGCCAACTCGTTGGCCAAGGTACCGGTGAATCCTTCTTGGTGGGTATTGACACCTACCCCGGCAATAGTGCTCTCTCCGATAGTGAGCATTCGCAATACTTTTTCGGAAGAAAAGGAAGAGAAGCCTTCAACTCCTGTTGCTTCGGGCAGTTTTGGCACACTCGCTTTTATCTTCTTACCTTGAAAATACATGAGTGGTAAAAGTGGAATGGTTAAGATCGACCCTAAAATATATTTGATGTTCATCACGACACGTACAACGGTTCGTATAAAAGTAGCTTTTATACCTTTGATACAATGCAGGGAATCATCTATTTTTTAGTTATCGCTTGCTCTTTTCCTCTGGTAATAAATCGTTTTTGAAAGGGTTTTTCGTAAAAGGAAAGAAAAGTTGTTTAACAAACCCTTTCGGGAATGAGGCGTCAACTAGTCCCGTGCCTTTTGGCCATTCTTTTCCCGGGAGGTAATAAGTACCGAAAATCTTATCTATGAAGGGGAACACGACCGCAAAATTATTTCCGTAATGTTCAGGCTCCTCGCAATGATGCCAGTGATGGTATTGGGGTGTTGTGATGATATACTTTAAAAACCCAAAATTAATTCGTGTATTCGCATGGATGAAAACCGCGTGAATGGCAATAAATAAGATATATACATTGAAGGTCAAGGTAGAAAAGCCTAAAATATATAGCGGAATATAGGACACACTACGGGTAAAAAAGATATCTATAAAATGCGTTCGGGACCCTGCGAGCCAATCCATGTTTTGAGTGGAATGGTGTATTGAATGAAACCGCCATAAATAGTGGTGTGAATGAAAAAACCGATGTGCCCAATATTGGAAAATATCTGTTATGAATAGGGCCAGAAACAACTCAACGAGAAAGGGTAATTCTGAAACCCACACATGCACTTGGTCTAAATCCATCCACCCGAAAAAGGCCACTGCAGGTTTTTTGGTGATCACTCCGAACAATTGGATTGCCAAATGACTTATGCCAAAATAAATAAGATCGGTTCTCCATTCGTCATGAAATTTGGACTGTAATTTGTTCTTTGGAAAAGCCAACTCTATCGGTACAAATAACAAGGCCATGATCAATAGGTCTAGAATAAGCCAATCCAACCCTATACTCCAGCTTATTTGTTCTACCGCCCTGCCTTCAACGGTAATTCCACCAAGAACTATTGCAAGCACTCCTAGGCAGGTACCAATGACCGCATGTTTTTTGTTTTTATTGAGTAACATGCTGACAAGCGCAAAAAGGAAGGTAGCGATGATGCCTCCCAGCATCAGATTTTCAACCATTTCTGCGGTGTAGATCTCACGAAATTCCGGAGTGGTTAGTTGTTCAGGAAATTTAAAACAGAGGATTCCGACCAACGATAGCGTGCCAAGGAATATGGAAATAGCGCCGCTAATTCTTCCTTCGCCCACGCGCATGCGGGTAGTTTCGTTTTTCATGTGTTAGATGTTTCTTGCTAGTCCTGTTGCGTTACCTACCTTGTGCTAACGCTTTTGTGTACAAAACATTGCGTGGCAAATGGGCGTTTTCGTTCCGGAAGCAAGCAAGGCGGCCTTCGAAAAACACACGAACACTGGTATGGGGAACCACATGCTACATGATTTATAAAACAGCTTGTTCTTAAGGATTACGTTTGAGACCAACGGCATTTACAATGCTCGAAATTCATATTTTTTAGATCATCATGCGGTATACTCACGTAAAAAACACCTTCATCATTAAAACCGTTTTCGCCTATTTGAAGTAATAGCATTTCGTTTGAAAAGGTCATTTCCTCTATTTCTCTAAGGGAGCTCGCCTGATACTCCGTAAAAATCCCAAAAAATTTGGATGTTTCCCCTCCAACAAAAGCATCCCATACTTTTCCGTCTGAGGTAATGTCTTCTTTTTTAAATTCATTGTACTCGGCATTGCAATCACACCTTCTTAAATCTTCTCCACAGTCGGCACATTCCAACTCACCGGCTTCTTCATTCAATACCCTTAAATGATCTTCAAAACGTTCCTTTTTTGAAGCAAAACGCTCAATGAGACATCCTTGGTAGAAATTATCACGGTGCTTGACTACGATTCTTTCAAGATCATCATTCGCAACATCTATGTAGAACACTTTGCATTTTTCATTATAGATGTCGGCAAAAAAGTAAAGTTGTCCTTTTTGGGGTAGCAGGGCCGTTTGATCATAAGGACCTACCTCGGACATGTCAAATTGCGCAACAAATCGAAGGTAGTTTGCATCAAATCCATCTTTGGAAATATCATATGTTGGGTGGTCGAATTCGTCACGCGCAATCGGAAAGGCTGTGTTTTTTGGAATGTCGATTACAGGCCCTCCGTAGCGAGATTGCCCTAAAGGGATGTCTAGGTCCGAATAGACAAATTTTGTCTTTAACTCATCTTCTGACCAATATTCTTTAAAGTCTTCTATGAAATCTTGAGAAGGAAAATATTCATTTTCGGCCGCATATAGCACTATGATGTCAAATTCTTTTTTTTTGATTTCCATTTGGTTTTATTTTCTGCCCATGGTCTCGACCCGCGCTTGTTTTTGTGATCGGTTCAAGGTCCTTAAGTATGAAGATTCTAAGCCATTAATTTTAGACCCTCTTGTAAATTTTTACAAATCGATAAACAAGGTGTCCTTGCCCAATTTGTTCAGTAACGTATGTTTGAATTCACTTTTCAATTCTGGCCAGTTCCAAAAAATAATTGCAAAATTTGTAAAAATTAAACTTTGCTGATACTCGTATGCTTCCAATAGACTTTGGGTACCACAGTTATGACAAGTAAGATGCACTTCCTCATTCGATTCCCACAACGGAATTCCTTTTCTTAATTCTTGTAAAATCCTGATTCCATTTGGGTCTTGTTTTAAATTGTTTTCTCCATAAAAAGTTGCAGGGTCAATTCCTTTTATCAAATCCTGTTTGCATATAGGGCAGCACACAATTTCTGGCAATAAAAAATCAACACCCCAATCCCAGCCTAGCGTATGCATTATCTCTTTTCGTTTGGTAATGAATTCGACCTTGCCATAAAAATCGCCCGCTGCGATTATTTTTTTGTAACCATTATCCCCATAGTAGGTATTTGGAGCTTCAAATTCCAATGGTTGTTCTTTTGAGGATATAATTTGTTGATCTATCAGCCATTGCTTTATGTTTTCCATGAATACTTGCGGACTATCAATGGGGCTGTCTTTAAAAAAAGTTTTTGAAGTTTCCATAGGGTGGGTTACACTATTTAAGGCAGTTGCGGCTACCTTCGATACAGCCGATCCGGTAAGATTTTTTCTTTTATCGAATCAAGCTGATTAAAATTAGTGAATTTTCCATAGGTTAGTTGGAGAGAAGCCACTAATGAGCATTGCGGGCTGTTTTTCGTCCGTTATTCAAGCGTTCAGTTTTTTTGGTCAAATTCGGTATTATAATAGCTGCATTTTTTCAATGGATAGGTGAATTTCAAAGTCAGCTACATCAACTCGTTGAACGCCTACTGTTCTTCCGGGGCCGTATAGGTGACAATATCGATCCCGATGCCGTTGGGGTCGACAATGGCAAAATGCCGATCGCCCCAAACCTCGTCCCTTAATTCAATTTCGATCTTCACCCCTTTTTTCTTTAAGTCCTGGTATACCTTATCTACTGCTTCTACTTCAATGGTAAAGTACATTCCATTACCATTGTAGGCTGTTTGGAACAAGGGCTTTTGAGTTGAGTGGTTTGGCAGTAGAAAGCCAATTTCGGCCTGTTCGTTTGGAGTATGCAGTAAGAGGTAAAAATCGTTCTCAAAGCGGACGCCAAAATCAAGGACTTCTGTATAGAATTTTTTGGTTTCGGCTAGTTTTTCGGTAATAATGCCAGCGTTTAATTTCATGGTTTCTAAGTTTTTTAATGTGTTTTGTGAAAGGGTAAGGGCGGTTTGTAGCAAAGTGATTACTAGAATGAACTTTTTCATAGTGGATTTGTTTTTTTGTTCATTACAAACATAGCATGGGCAGTTAGGATACAATTGTAAAAAACGGACAAGCCTTATTGGAAGGCACGGGAAGGAGTTACCCCGTAGAAATTTTTAAAGTCTTTGATAAAATGGGCCTGATCATAAAAGCCCACATCGAAGAATAGTTTTTGTTGCTTCAAACTGTCGGAAGAAGGTTTTGCACTTAAGATGTATTGAAATCGCACTACCTTGCTAAATACCTTCGGAGTTGTGCCGATATAATAATTGAACACCCTACGAAGTTGTCGAGGGCTCAAACCGGTGTTTAGGCCCTTTTCAATTTCCAAATGGCCATGGTTTTCCAAGATCAACAAAAGCGCCCTGTAGAAACGAGGGTCAAAGTCGAACTCCGCACGTCGTGTGATAGGCGCTAGGTGGTCATTAAATAGCGCTGCGATAGACACTAAAGAATGTTCGGGTTTTATGCTAGCCTCAATAAAAGACGCAATCTTCGGTAAGACGATGTTCAACTCTTGGGATTGATTGCTCAAGGTCTTTGCATCCACTCCGAACAGTTGGGTAAAGGCCGCTGGGAAAAAACGAATCCCGATATAATCGAAATTGGTACCAATGGGGAACTCGGTAAACTTTCGACAAAAGCCCATTACTGAACTTTCTTGTGGGAGGTGATGGTTGAAAAAAATATCGATACACCCATCGGATACTACGCGATACACAAATGAATTCTCTAGGGCCTGTGTTGTTTTTAACTGCCAATAACAGTAGATAAAATCTTGGAGCGATGTCGCAGGTGCTATTTCTTCATAGGTCACATGTCCCAATCCTGAGGGAACACTGGGTTGCCGTGGGCGGTACAGTTCTTTGATACGGTGGTGTGCTTCCATTGGCCTAACTTGTTGGCTACTTCTCCAAGGTGTCTTTGATAAGGGTTTGAAACATGGCCATACCCGTTTCCAAGAGGGCGTCCGGAAAATCGTATGAGGCGTTGTGCAAGGCAGGGGTTTGCATACCCGCGCCCAGGCCAAACATAGCGGTTTTATATTTTTTGGAAAACCAACCGAAATCTTCCCCGAAGGCAAAGGGGTAGGGCCTATGTATGATCTGAAAACTATTCTTGGTAGCAGCTTCAAGCACATATTGGTTGCCTTCTGGGTTGTTGGCACTTGCGGGAAAATGTTCAAACCATTGCACTTCATACCTCAATAGGTGTCTAGTGCAAATGTTCGAAAATGTGGTTTGTAAAACGGATTTTAAAGCGTCCATCCTTTCACTACTTCTGGTACGAATGGTATAATGTAACTCCCCATTGGCCGGGGAGATGCCATATGATTTTTGCCCCATTGTCATATGTACTGCCGTCAATACCTGATAGTTCGTACTTTTAGGGTCAGGATGGTTCAGCCTGTTCAATGCCTGTACGATTTCCGCCAACGCCAAGCTGGGGTTGATACCATTTTCGGGTTCTGCGGCATGCGATTCCTGGCCGGTCAACGCAATGCGGAAACTGAGTACTTCAGAAGAAAAGCCTTCCTCCATAAATAAAATGGAATGCAAGGGGGCACCCGGAATGTTGTGCAATGCAAAAATAAAGGCTGGTTTTAAGTCTGCAAAGCGAGGGTCTTGCAATACTTCATAGGCACCCTTGCCGGTTTCTTCGGCCGCTTGAAAAAGCAAAACGATTTTTCCTGCATTGAAGGTCTGTTCCTTGATCCAAAATACCAATCCGGCCACCACGGCCATATGCCCATCATGTCCACATTTGTGGGATACCCCCTTGGTGGTTGAGGCATGGGCAAAGGTATTTTCTTCTGTAATTGGCAAGGCATCCAACTCGCAGCGGATGACAATGGTATTTCCTTTTTCTTCATATTCGTATACGGCAGCCAGGCTGTGCCCTCCCAATTGGTCGATTATTCGAGTTGGGCGATGAACTGCTAAAAAGTTTTGAATGCGTTTGGCGGTTTGCTCTTCAGCACCCGAGACTTCAGGGTGTTGGTGTAGTGCTTTGCGTAATTCTTTTATGGCTTGTAGCATCGTGTATGTTGTGGTACTTACAGTGTAAAAGGTGTATTTGGTCAAGAATATTAAACCACTTAAAAGATACGTTGTTTTCGTATTACCT
>CALIIC010000110.1 GCA_938020445.1 uncultured Flavobacteriaceae bacterium
CCTACATTTTTTGGTGGCGAGAAGGTCCCGTCTTCGTAGATATCAACTACAAAAATATCGTTCCCACCAATACTCCCTGGCATGTTCGAGACAAAATAGAGCTTTTTGCCATCGGGGCTTAAAGCAGGCTCTTCTATAGTGTAGGTATCACTTGCAAAAGATAAGGGTGTGGGAGTGGACCAATGATCGCCCACCTTTGTTGTTTTATAAATTTTGGAAAGCTTTTCTCCGTTTTCGATCATTCTATTGGGAGGACTGCTGCGGGTGAAGTAGCAGGTATTGGCATCCGAAGTATACGCCAACGAGGTTTCGTTATAGCGGGTATTGATTTCGTCCGATAGTTTGACGGGCAGTTGCCGTTTTGTTGTATTGATGGAATATAGATCGGAGTACTGAGGGTTGTTCTTGGTATACCAGTTGACCTTCATATGAGGGTCTTCCGCTGATGCAAATATAAGATTGCCCTCAGTGGTTATGGTCGGTGCAAAATCAGCATAAGGGGTGTTGAAGGTAAGATTTTCGACTCGAAAGTCTCCTGAAGTACGGGAATTCAGGCTTCCTTTTGCGATATCATTTGTTCGTATGCTTTTTTCCTTTTTAGCCCTTTTCTTGGACAAGGCCAGCATATGGGCCGCCTTATTGTATTTACCGACTCCTTGCAAGGCTTTTGCATACTTGAAAAGATCATCTGCACTCATTTGATCCTTGTGGCTTTTGTACAGGGCATCGAACCACACAAAAGACTTATCCATTCGGGTTGCATAGTAATGGGCGTTTCCGATACTTTGTAATAAGGTGAATGTAGGTTTTGCATAGTCATCCTCTAAAACACCCTCATACAGGGCCGCCGCCTCTTGATAGCGCATTTTAACAACATAACGATCTGCATCTTTTAATTGTTGGGCTACGTAAAAATCTTTACGAAGACCGGTTAACTCCTTCGATTGTGAAGCGATTTTAGGTTTTTTTAGGCTGTTTTCCTCAAAATTGATACTTGCTTGTGAATGTCGGTTTAGTTTCTTTAAATCATCTTGCGCAGAACCGTTTTGGGTGTAAAAATTGGCAATGGTAAATAGGGACAGATAGAACACAGTCTTTTTCATTTGGGGGAAGTTTATATTTATGTGCATTTATTCTTACATAACTATGAAAGTCAAGTTTTAATATATAAATGGGAATTTTTGTTGTAAGAATGTAAAAAAGTGATATGAAATTGTCATTTTGTACCAGAAATATCCCTTTGGATCGTGAAAGTGAATACTTTGGAAACCCTGTTCTTTTCAATTGGTACGAGAAAATGTTCATTTTTTTCAATCTTTAAATTTCTTTTTGGCCCGGAACTCTTTTTTTTACTTCTTACGAAAGGATAAGGAGTGTCTATGGAAAGTTCGAAAAGAATCTTTCTTGCAATTTAAATGTAGGAATAAATGCGTGGTCGCCATGGTACAAATTGGTGGCGAAAGCACCTGAGAATTGTTGTTGATTTTAGTAGGTGGTATTGGAACGTAAGCGGCTATAGGTCTCCGGTTTCATATTCAGGTACGATGCGAGGTATTTTTGGGGAATCACTTTTAAAGCTTCCGGACATCTTTGCATAAAAGCAATATAGCGCTCTTCTGCCGACATGGTTAGAATCTCCACCTCGCGAAACAACCTTCCGAAGAGCACATTCCTAAAAAAATGATGCCCCCACTTATGAAATTCGGGGAATAGTTCAAACAGCGATAGGTAGGCTTCCAAGTTTATTTTTAATAGTTTTGAGGGTTTTAGGGCCTCTAAAAAGGTTGGCGAGGCCTGTTGCGCTATAAAGGAGTCAAAAACACCCGAAGGACTTCCGGCATAGGAGAATGCAAGTACGACCTTCTCTCCTTTTTGGTCTAATATATAAAGTGCTTGTACTCCCTCTAATACAAAATAAAAGTAGCGTTCAACTTTCCCCGCTTCCGTAATAAGGGTGCCCCTGGGTACCTCTATAAAAGACCAGAGCGACCGAAACCTGACTTTTTGAGCATCCGTAAAGGAGATTTCCGAGAAAAAATTACACAGCCGATCAAAGGCATCATCATCCATAGTCGTTCGTTTGAACTAAAGTAAGCGTATTTTTTTAGACCTAAACAGGCGCTAAAGTTCTTTTTTAGAAAGCTGCTCCTTTGTTTCTTCGATTTGTATGAGATGGCGCTCGGCATGACAGAGTATAAATTCAAAGGCCTCGGGCAGGTAGAAATTAACGATGGGGCCAATAGCCGAGGAAATCTTCATATGGTATAGATTCTTGTGTCTCCCAGTAAGGATGGCTTCTTTAAGGTGGGCATGCAACCGTTGAAATTGTTGAAATACGGTCGCCATTTGGTCTTCTTCATACGACTGCTCAATGGTATCGGGCTCGAACCGTTTCATGGTTTTCATTTTCCATTTTCTTTTCGTGCCCTTCGGGCGTTGGCCGCTTATAATAAAACCTTGCCATATACGTGCTTTAAAGGGTTTTTTGTCATTTTCAATAGATGTCGCTTTGTTCAGCGCATCACTCACTTTATCCTCGTAATGACTATAAGCAATGTTGAGGTGGTCAACTATTTGAATAATACTCCAAGCTTTTGCATCTGGAGCAGTGGTTAATATAGGAATAGGCAATGCTTGTAATGCCCTTATTTTTTCGGTAAGCAGGTTTAAACGGTGAATCTGATTTTCTGCGCTGATGAATAAAGTTGCCATAAGAATTCGTTTTTAAAAGACTGATTAAGACAAAATTCTGATTTTTTAAAAGGCGAAATATTGATGTGCATCAAGAAATGCTGCTGCGTTTGTGTATTTTAGTACATCACTAAAACCAGCCCAGGCAGTTGAAAGAATTACTGAAAGAGATACGGAAGTGTGAAGTGTGTAAAGCACATTTGCCCTTGGGGCCACGACCGATCGTTACGGGGCATCCAGATGCCAAAATCATTATCATAGGGCAGGCGCCCGGTACCAAGGTGCATGCGACGGGTGTTCCGTGGGATGACCCCAGCGGAAGGCAATTACGGAAATGGTTGGGAATTTCAGATGCCGACTTTTATGATGAAACAAAAGTAGCATTGGTACCCATGGGTTTTTGCTATCCCGGAAAGGGAAAAGGGGGTGATTTACCTCCCCGCCCCGAGTGTGCCCCATTGTGGCATGACCGCTTGTGGGAAAAAATGTCTAAAATAGAACTGGTCATCTTGATCGGCACCTATGCGCAAAAACAGTACCTGGCAAAAAAGGCCGAGAAGAACCTGACCGAAACGGTGAGAGCCTATCAAAACTACTTACCGCGATACTTCCCTTTGCCGCACCCCTCTCCGCGTAATCGCTTTTGGTTGAGCAAGAATTCTTGGTTTGAGGAGGAGGTTATCCCGGATTTGAAGGAAAGGGTGTTGGATATTCTAGAATAGTGGGTGTCTTCCCAACACGCTGCAAGAATCTTTTAATAAGTAACCACCTCTTACACCAGCTTTAAATTCATCAAGAACATTGAAGCACAGCTAACGGGCATATTATCGTTTGGTGTCTAAAATCTAACGTCTAATACCGCGACCCGTCGTGCTTCCCTTTCTCCCAGCCGGTTTTTCCCAAGTATTGATCCGCACTTTCAACCGCGCCGTCTTCTATGGTGGTGCCCATAGAATCGTTCCAACGGTTGAGGTATCCAAAGAGGGAGACCACTCCCAACATTTCCACAATTTCCCCTTCGTTCCAATGTTCGTACAAACGGGCTTTGATTTCTGCATCTACCGCATTCGGCACCTGAGATGCCTGCAATGAAAAGTCGAGCGCAGCGCGCTCCGCTTCCGAAAAAGCGGGGTGGGTACGGTACTCCCAAATATTATCGAGTTGCTCTTGTTCGGCACCATAGCGTTCCGCAGCCCTAATGGCATGGGCTTGGCAATAACGACAGCCCGTTGCGTTACTGCTTACCCAGGCGATCATGCGTTTCAAGGCAGAGGTGACCCGCCCCTCATTCGCCATTACCGCTTTGTTGAGGTTGATAAAGGCCTTGGATATTGCCGGTCGATGCTGCATCGTAAGCACTGAATTGGGACAAAACCCTAGGGTCTCATTAAAAAATTCAGCCAGTTTTTTTGTTTCAATATCATGATTGGGATCAAGGGGTGAGACTAATGCCATACTGCAAGTTTTTTACGGTGTATTATGTTACTTTTGGTGTTCACGAAGAAACGAAAAATTATGGCTACTACAAATCATATCAGTACCAAATGGCTGGGGAATATGGCCTTTGAAAGCAACAACCCTTCAGGGCACTCTTTGAAAATCGATATTTCGAAAGAAGACGGCGGCGACAGCAGCGGATTTCGCCCAAAGGCACTTATGCTATCGTCTTTGGCGGGCTGCTCGGGCCTGGATGTGGCTTCTTTAATGAAAAAAATGAAATTGGAAGTCGATGCATTTCATATCGAAACCATTGCCAACCTCACCGACGAACATCCCAAGTATTATGATTCGGTGATCATCGAATACCATTTTCACGGGAGTAATTTAAAAGAAGAAAAGCTACAAAAAGCAGTAGACCTCTCCGTAGAAAAATATTGTGGGGTGATGGAGATGTTCCGCCGATTTGCAGCCTTGGAGATCAAGACGGTGTTTCACGGTAAATAAATACAAATGTCAAATACAAACTCAAACGCAAGCCATGCATAAGGGAAAGTTTGATTTGGAAGAGCGATTTGTAGATTTTGGAGCGGCAGTTGTTTTCTTTTGTCAAGACTTGCCGAATGATATGCCGGGGCAGTACTATGGAAATCAATTGCTTCGTTCGGACGGCAGTGCTGCTTTGAATTTTGGTGAAATGCAAGGAGCACAAACCAATAGAGATTTTAAAAATAAAGCTTCCATTTCATTGAAGGAATTGAAAGAGTCAAGGCTAAATCTTAAAATACTTGCTAAAGTGAGTTATGGCAAAAAGGATAAAAGACTCGTATTATTGAATGAAGCTGAACAATTAATAAGAATAATGGCAACGATTATCAAAAACAAGAATTATTTTTCATTTTGAGTTTGAGTTTGACATTTGTATTTGAGTTTTATAAAGATGCGCTGGACCATTAAACCAAGACCGGAACAAAACCAAATCGACCAACTGGCCAGTGCGCTGAAGGTAGATGCCTTGGTGGCGCAGCTGTTGTTGCAACGGGGAATTAACTCCTACGAACAGGCTAAAAGTTTCTTTAGACCTCAATTGAGCGATCTTCACGACCCTTTTTTAATGCAGGATATGGATATTGCCGTAGCTCGCATTGAACAAGCCGTGGCGGCAGGGGAGAATATTTTGGTGTATGGTGATTACGATGTGGATGGTACCAGTTCGGTCGCCTTGGTTGCTTCGTATCTCTTGGAGCGTTACCCCAATGTTGCGACCTATATTCCTGATCGGTATGGGGAGGGATATGGAGTGTCATACCAAGGAATCGATTTTGCCGAAGACAATGGGTTTACCTTAATTATTGCCCTTGATTGTGGTGTGAAGGCGATTGAAAAAGTAGCCTATGCTTCTGAAAAGGGAATTGATTTTATCATCTGTGACCACCATCGACCCGGACCGGAATTACCCAAGGCCGTGGCAATTTTAGATCCTAAAAGAGCAGATTGTAGCTATCCGTACGACGAACTTTGTGGCTGTGGGGTGGGCTTTAAGCTAATACAGGCGCTGGGGAGCCGCAGTGGTGAGACCATTGATGATTTGCTACCTTATTTAGATTTGGTAGCGACCGCTATCGGTGCCGATATTGTCCCTATTACCGGAGAGAATAGGGTGTTGGCATACCATGGGCTGCAAGTAATCAATAGCGATCCAAGAATCGGGTTTAAGGCCATTATTGATCAATTGGACAAAAGTAGCTTAACGATTACCGATGTGGTATTTATCATCGCACCGCGAATCAATGCCGCGGGTCGAATGAAGCATGGGCAGCACGCCGTAAACCTGCTAACGGAAACGAACCTTGAGAAAGCGCAGGCGTTCGCAAAGGAAATAGAACAATTTAACACCGATAGAAAGGGCCTTGATCAGGAGATTACACAAGAGGCCCTGCTACAAATTAATGAAAACAAGGAGGAAGACCGCTTCACCTCGGTCGTCTATGACCCATCCTGGCATAAGGGTGTAATCGGTATTGTAGCGTCACGTTTGACCGAGACCTATTACCGCCCTACCTTGGTGTTTACCAAAAGTGGCGATAAACTGGCCGCTTCGGCCCGTTCCGTGAAGGGATTCGATGTATACAATGCACTGCAGGGCTGTGCCGATTGCATTGAGCAATTCGGCGGACATAAATACGCAGCAGGCCTCACCCTTTTGGAGGAACAGTATGCACCCTTCAAAGCACAGTTTGAAAAAGTGGTTTCGAGCACCATCGACCCCGCCTTATTAATCCCTGAAATAACTGTAGACGCCTTGATAGAGTTAAAGGATATTACCCCCAAGTTGTTGCGAATCATTCAGCAGTTCGCCCCTTTTGGTCCGGGGAATATGAGTCCGGTTTTTATGGCGGAAGAGTTGCAAGACGCTGGCTATGCGAAGGGGGTTGGGGAAGGAGAAAAACACTTGAAATTAGCCGCGAAACAACCAGGAGTCAAGCCTATAAATGGCATCGGGTTCAATCTAGGGGACAAGCTACCCCTGGTAGCCAACAAAAAAAGGTTTAGTGCTGTTTTTGGTATTGAAGAGAACGAGTGGCAGGGGATGAAAAGCCTGCAACTGAAACTAAAAGACTTGAAATGATGGAAAAACCATCGCCCAAATACCGACCATTGGGTCTGTAGCATTTGAATAAAAGTTGTTTCTCCTATTGTTTTCAGCAGTTTATCCAAGTTTTTGATAGGTTTGAAGACAACCGCGAATCATGCAATTTTTTACAATTTTCCTTTCCGACTAACAGGTTTGTTTCTTAAAAAAACACCGCTTTTCTATAATCGGCCTATTTTAGTTCTTTGAGAGACTCTGCCTCCTTCAATAGTAATATCTTTGCTGTAGATTTCTTCTAGCTACTATCGCATGGATCCATACGCAGCCTTACGATTTAAAGAGTTCAACATTTTTTTGGGAGTACGTTTTGCGATGGTCTTCGCCTGGTCAATGCAGTTTATTGTCATTGAATGGCAGGTATACTCTATGACAAAAGACCCGTTGTCATTGGGGATTATTGGTTTAATGGAGGTAATCCCCGCCGTATCTATGGCGCTATTCGCAGGGCATGTGGTGGATCAGACGGAAAAACGCAATTTACTGATTAAATGCATTGTGGGGTTTTCCGCCCTAAGCCTTGGGCTGTTTGCATTGAGTTACCCGGGGATGGAAGATCGACTAGGGAAAAATGCCGTGCTTTACAGTATCTACTTTTTGGTCTTTTTAGGCGGAATTGTACGGGCGTTTCTGGGTCCCACTATTTTTTCCCTGATTGCCTTGATCGTTCCTAAAAAAGTATATCCTAATGCGGCTACTTGGAGCAGTACTACCTGGCAAATGGCAGCAGTACTGGGTCCGGCCACAGCTGGTTTTAGTATTAGCTGGATCGGAGTGCATTGGTCTATGTGTCTCATTCTTTGTTTTTCGTTGATCGCCCTGCTCAATCTCTTTCGTATTTCTCGAAAACCGATCTTAAATCCCAAAATAGGGGAACCCGTATTACAAAGCTTGCGCGAAGGACTGCGATTTGTATTTAATAGCAAGGCCATTTTTGGCGCGCTTACGCTAGATATGATAGCGGTCTTATTTGGTGGTGCGGTAGCGCTTTTACCAGTGTTTGCCCAGGATATTTTAAAAGTAGGCGCGGAAGGTTTTGGTGTTTTGAGGGCCGCCCCGGCCGTAGGTGCCGCCCTGATGATGGTGGCCTCTACCCGCTTCCCTTTGCACAAGGCCGCCGGAAAAAAATTATTGTTGGCCGTCTTCGGTTTTGGAGTGTGTATGATTGTTTTCGGACTGTCTACTTGGTTTTGGATATCGGTTGTTGCGCTTTTTCTGAGCGGGGCCCTGGACGGTATTTCGATGGTGATCCGCCAAACGATTTTACAATTAAAGACACCGGATCATATGCGGGGCCGGGTAGCCTCGGTAAACTCAATGTTTGTGGGGTCTTCCAACGAGTTGGGTGCGTTCGAAAGCGGGCTCACCGCCAAATGGATGGGTACCGTAACTGCCGTGGTATTCGGAGGTACAATGACCTTGCTTACCGTAGGGCTCACCGCGATCGTTTCCCCAAGTTTCCGAAACTTGGATCTTCAGAAAGAGGTAGAAGCCCACGAGGCCGATGAGGACAAGCATTGAAAAATGAAAAGTAGGGTATCTGCGGTATCAGGTGTTTAGAGGTCGATTATATTCATTCTAAATAACCGCTATGTTGCGTATCCGCTATTTTCCCCTACTTGTTGTTTTATGCAGCTTCAAAGTGCAAGGCCAGGAAGCAAGTGTCGAAAAATCGATTTATGGTATTCAAACGGGATTTTGGGGTGTTTGGGGCTATAACGAAGCGAAACTAAGTCCCGAATGGGCCTTGCGCAGCGAGGTGGGATTGTTCGATTACCTAGGGTTGGTCGAAGGGTTGCATTTGGAACCGGTATTAACGGTGGAGCCCCGCTTGTATTTTAACCTTAAAAAACGACTGGCCAAAGGAAAACGCATTGATGGAAACAGTGGTGGCTTCTTTGGGCTTAAAACACGCTTTCGCCCCGATTTTTTTAGCGTTCCCGTAAATACGTATCGCACCCAAAAGAATCCCAGTGTAGCCTTTATACCAACCATTGGTGCCCGCAAAAATATTGGCGCGCATTTAAATTACGAATTGGGTTTTGGACTGGGAGTGGAGTATTTTCGAAAAGGGTGGGATCCTTATTTTAATGGGGGTACACAAGATACGGACTCAAAACTCTTCTACGCTTTTAACATTCACCTACGGATCGGGGTTAATCTATAGTTTCATGGGCAAACTTTTCTAGGGAAAGCTGTTGCCCGTCAAAAACGGCATAGGTGTAGAAGTTGATCCAGTCTCCTAAATTGGTATACCGTGATTTTCCATTAAGATCTATTTCCAAAGGCAAATGACGATGTCCGAAAACAAAATGATCGTAATGATCGGTTTCTAATTTTCGCTTGGCGTATTGGATCAACCATTCTTTTTCCTCCCCCAAAAAGGTAGCATCCTCATCCCCGGAGATTAGTTTGTTCTTTACCGAGAAATATTGGGCCAATCGAACGCCCCAGTCGGGATGTAACCAGCGGTACAACCACTTTGAAAGAGGGTTGGTGAATACTTTTTTCATTCGCTTGTATCCCTTGTCGTGTGGTCCTAGGCCATCTCCGTGACCCACAAAGAACGATACACCGTTTATCTCGTATTGCTGTGGTTTGTGAAAAACGGGAATGTTCAGTTCTTCCTCAAAATAACCGTTCATCCATAGATCGTGGTTGCCTACAAAAAAGTAGATTTGAATGCCCGCATCCGATAGTTCTGCGAGTTTCCCGAGCGTTCGCGTAAAACCTTTTGGTACCACGGTCTTGTACTCCATCCAAAAATCGAAGAGATCCCCTAAAAGAAACAGGACCTCGACATCTGCTTTGATGCTGTCGAGCCAGGCAACGAATTTGCGCTCACGAACGCGACTTTCTTGCATGGTGGGAGCTCCCAAGTGATTATCACTGGCAAAATATACCTTTTTGCCCGCTGGAATGTTGATGGTTGTCATTGAATTGTAAATATAGGAAAAAGCTACAGGCAAGCGTATATTAAAAGCAGAACCAACCCAAGCTGTCGCTTTAGTTGTCTGAAGCGTACCACTCGGCAAATGAGGTTTCGGTCTCTTGCAGTTTCAAGGAGTGTAACACAATATTTTCAGGGAGGCGCGCCTTGATCTTGGAAGCAAAATCAATGACCATATTTTCACTTGTGGGCTGGTAATCGGCCAGGATTACGTTATGCCCACGGTCGCTTAACTCTTTTGCCAGTTCAACATGGGGGGTGTTTTTGTTGAAAACGGTGGCATGATCAAATTGATCTACAATTTCTTCCTTCACTATTTTCTTAAGATCTCCGAAATCGATCACCATTCCCAATTTTACATGAGTGGTATCCGTTATCGGTTTGCCAATAACGGTTACGGACAGTTTGTAGCTATGGCCGTGCACATTGCGGCACTTACCATCATAGCCGAACAGCGCGTGCCCTGTTTCAAAAGTAAACTGTTTGGTGATTCGAATGTTGCCCATGACCTTTAAATTGGATGGCAAAGGTACGGATTTTAGTAAACGGAAAAAGAAGTTGTTCCATTATGGGAATAGCGAACAGATGGTAGTACAATGAACGAAAAAAATGGCTCAGATATCATCCATTTAAGGAGTTCGTGGCCTATTGCCTTTCAGCGAAGCGGTCTTTTTATATCAATTTTTTTAGTTCATTAGAACCAGATCCAGCTCCCCTTTGCCAAGGGCTGCATGGCAACAATCCCTACCTACCTGATAGGCCGAACGAATAACCTCTTCCCCATTTATAAACCCCTTAAAGAGGATATTTCTGCTGATGCCGGGTGTGTTGGTGTCAGTGATATCGGAATACAGGAGATAGGTGCCGTTTTGTTGAGAGGCTTCAAATTCATCATCGGCGAGCATTGGTGTCAGATCCTCTTGGGTGTCTTGGTCAACAACTTCATAGCTATCTAACGGAATTGCAACACCACTAGCGTCTTTAATGGTCACCGAAAAAGAAATAAATATTTCTGTACAAGCAATTTCATCGCAATTAATAGTGGGTTTATCATCGCTGCTGTCGCAGCTTATGAGGAGAATGGACAGTAGCGTGAAAAAGAGTGCTTTTTTCATATTTGTTGGGATGTTTGTCTATTAACTAAGATAACATTTACCCAGATGGTTGCGTAGTACAGCTGCTCGAAAGGATTCTTTAACGCTTAAACTTTCTTCTGGTTCGTACCCGGTTTACGAAATAAATAACCAATACAAACAGTGCTAAAATAGGGAAGATAAGGTCACCGTTTAAAAAATTCAAAATCTCCATAAGCTCCTTTTTTAATCTAGGATATCTCTAGAACGACTTGTTTAAAGGAATATTACTTCTTGAATTTAGAAAGTGCATTTCTCGTGAATTCAGATAGGACCAAGGTGCCGGTAATGGCTGCCCGATCTACCAAGAGCGTGCTCCAATGATCGGTACCTTCCCACAATACTTTTTTCCATTCCTCAAGTCCTTGGGGGTTGTATTCCGAGAGTTTTTGTGAAAAGAATTCAATTTCTTTA
>CALIIC010000111.1 GCA_938020445.1 uncultured Flavobacteriaceae bacterium
TCCTAAATAACCAACCAAACTTTAAATTATGAAAAACCAATACTTAAAGTTATAAGGGAACCACCCCTTATGACAACGAATTTACTACATGATCTTAACTTGGTAAACCCTTTTAACTTACTTTAACTATTCTCTTAACAGTTATTTATAGTTGTGGCTTATTTACACCTTCAAATTAAGAGTTTTTTGGCAACTCGATTGTCTTACTTCAACCGGTATCAGGGAATAAAATCTACCTAAGGAATATAAAAAACATTCCAAGCCGGTCGTATATATGCACCTGTATTATTATAAAGTGCCGCGAGATTCTTGTTCCCGTTCGATGGATTCAAAGAGTGCTTTGAAGTTTCCTTTTCCAAAAGATTTGGCTCCCTTTCTTTGAATAATTTCTATGAACATGGTAGGCCTATCTAAAATTGGTTTGGTGAATATTTGCAATAAATATCCTTCTTCATCACGATCTATTAAAATACCCAATTCGCTAAGTGGTTGCAGATCTTCATCAATTTCTCCTACACGATCAAGCACTTCTTCGTAATAAGTTGCCGGAACTGTCAAAAACTCAATTCCTCTATTCTTAAGTGCGCTGACCGTTTCGATTATATTGTCAGTCGCCATGGCCATGTGTTGCACCCCGGCCCCATTGTAAAATTCAATATATTCCTCTATTTGGGATTTTTTGCGCCCATCTGCAGGTTCATTGATCGGAAATTTAATGCGTCCGTTCCCATTGCTCATCACCTTGCTCATTAAAGCCGTGTATTCGGTTGATATATCCTTGTCATCAAAAGATACCAATTGTGCAAAGCCCATTACCTTGGCATAAAACTCACACCATTTGTTCATTTCGTTCCACCCAACATTCCCCACCATATGGTCTACATATTTCAGACCTACATCGGTTGGTTGGTAAAAAGGTTCCCATTTACGGTACCCTGGCATAAAAACACCCTTATAATTTGACCGCTCTACAAAAACATGTACGGTTTCCCCATAGGTATGTATACCCGAAAGCACTATTTCGCCATCCGCGTCTGAAATAGTTTTGGGTTCAAAATAACTTTCAGCACCACGTTGGGTTGTTTCTTTGTAGCTTTTAGAAGCATCATCGACCCACAAAGCGATGGCCTTCACCCCGTCTCCGTGCTCGTTTATATGCCTATTGATATCGCCTCCAGATTTTAAAGGTGATGTAAGCACAATGCGTATTTTACCTTGTTGCAGCACGTAAGAAACCTTGTCTTTGAGACCTGTTTCCAAACCGGCATATGCCAAAGGTTGAAATCCCCAGGCAGCCATATAATAGTGAGCAGCTTGCTTGGCATTCCCCACATATAGCTCTATGTAATCTGTACCCAACAGGGGCAGAAAATCTTCTGCTTCGGGATTTTCTACAGGTAATTGTAACGAAGTTTTATCGAATGTTGACATGATCTATTTTTTATGAATTGCTATGAAAATTGTTTACTCCCCTTGGGGGAGGTATTGGGTTTTAACGTATTTCCGTCTTTAGGGAAATGAATGGAGGCACGTTTATTACCACATTGCCCTCAGGTGGGCTGTAATATCAATTCTTAATTGTAGCATATTGACTACAAATATCTGAAAAAAGAATGGGTTTTGAGGGTTAAAGATCTCAAAACCAATAACCAATACTAAAAAAAAGATTATCGCTCTTTCCTTCGGGGCTCCAGGAATAGATTACCTGCACGGGTCCAATAAACGACTCCCAGCCATAACCGACCCCATAGCCTGAAAAATTTGGGTTCGTGAACCAATCGCCCGTTCGAAACAAATCATCGTCTACATTGGCATAGTTTGCCGAAAACAACAGGTGGTTTTTACGTGCAAATTCGTAATCAATTCTCGAATACGCCTTCACGTAGCTATTTCCGGGAAGGCTAAGAAAATCATACCCCAAAAAAGGCACAAAATTGTTGATCAGATCGGTACCAAAACCACCGAGTACGAAATCAAACGAGGTAACGTTCGAAGTTCCTAATTTAAAACCCCCTTCCGCTTCGACGTTCACTGACAAATTCTTAACGATGGGAAATGCCGTGCCACCCCTTAATTTGGTAATAGAGAACTCCTTGAAATTTTCGTTAAAATCAGAAGAGAGGATGTAAAAATGAAAGTCTCCGTTAAAATAAACTCCCTTGGAAGGGAAATATCGATTATCGTAGGTGTCGAGTTTTAACTGTCCAAAAGCACTGTAAAAGTTACTATTCTCAAAAAGGGTACGGCCATCTTCTACACGTAAGTTGTTGGTAACCTCTTCATCTGCCAGTTCACCCAATGTGCGTGTGCTATACTTTAAGAATTTATGCTCTGCCCCCAAGGTAAAAGCAAATTCTTCCCGTAATACGGTCTGCACATAAGCTTGATTGGTGATATCGGTAACCGATAGGTTAATGCTATTTACGTTAATTCCTGATGGTATTTCAAAGTTGCCCCTGATCAAACCAAAATCGATCTCACGCTCAAAATCGTTTAATCTAGAATTTACGCCAAAACTCCAATAGGAACCCTTATCTACATAATATTCAAAATTATACCGCAAGTTATCCCCCAAAATAAAATCAAACGAAGAAACATCGTCGCGCATTAAAAAGTTCTTTCGGGTAAGATTAACCAAGGCCGCACTGGTATACAATTCATCGTAGTGCGCGGCCAAACGCAGGAACGTCTTCTGTTTAGTTTCATTCAAACTTAAAACAAGGTCCTCGCCAATACCATTATTAATAAGTTTATAACGTATGGTTTTAAAGTTTCCCGTCGCCGATAAATTACTAATTCCCTGTTGAAGGCGTTCGAATGTTATCTTCTTCCCTAGATCAAAACGCAATTTCCCTTTGACATAACCACGTGAAAAGTTCTCAATATCACCATTGATAATCAATCGATTCACGATCAAAGTGTCCTTTGTTGCTACGGCTCGCACTGTTTCCCTTTCAATATTTTGATAGCGGGATAGTTTTTGAAGCTCTCCGATTTGCGCAAAGGCAGCCGATTCACCTTCCTTTGTTATTTCGTCAAAGGCCTGAAAATCAATCAATGAGTAAGCACTAATATCAGGTTTTATATAGATATCCGTTTGCCCCGATTTTTCCTCCATTGCAGCCACTGTTCTATAGTTGTTCACCTGTTGTAAAATCTCCGTAGCGGATAGTAGTTGTTCCTTGTTTGCAAGTCCATGTTGCACATCGGACCCGATAATTATATCCGCCCCCATTGCTTTCACCTCATCTATAGGGTAGTTATTCACGATTCCCCCATCAATAAGCGTTTTTCCGTTGATTGTGGCCGGTTCGAATAGGGAGGGGAGGGCAGCACTCGCCATCACTATTTCGGGAAGATATCCTTTGGTCAACAACACCTCTTTCCCGGTTTCGACATTGGTCGCAACACAAATAAATGGAATCGGTAATTGCTTGAAGTCTTTTATATCCTTAACATGATACAGCAAACGCACCAATTCGTTGTATACGTTTTGTCCTCCAGAAAACGCCTGGGGTATACTCACCTTATATTTATCGAAAGGCAGCGTAAGTGCATACCGTTCCGAATCTTCTTTTTCATAGAACGTTTTGGCACTACGAGGCAGGTTATCCTGAATAAGCCCGCTAAAATCAACATGTCTAAAAATAGAATCGAGTTCTGTGGCAGAGTACCCGGCCGCATAAAGCGCTCCTACTATGGCGCCCATGCTAGTGCCGCCTACGTAATCTACTTTAACGCCAGCTTCTTCAATGACCTTAAGGACTCCTATATGAGCCATCCCTTTGGCCCCACCACCACTAAGAACCACACCGACTTTTAAACGCTCGTCTTCATCACTATCCTGGCCCGCAACAAATAAGGGGCAAACTAAAACGAATATGAGAAAAAAGATGGTACGCATTACTTATTGGTTGCTATTTTCAATGAAATGTTTCATAAATTTTTTTTGCCTTTGAAAGTCCAACTACTTTCGTCAAGTCCTCTACAGATGCTTCCTTGATTCTTTTCACCGATTTAAAATTTTTCAAAAGTTCTTGGGCGGTTTTTTCTCCAATCCCTTCGATCTGTTCCAATTCAGAGTTGATTGCCGCTTTGCTTCGTTTATTTCGATGAAAGGTAATTCCAAAACGGTGGGCTTCATTTCTAAGTTGTTGTACGATTTTAAGGCTCTCGGATTTTTTATCCAAGTACAACGGAATGGGGTCTTCGGGGAAATAGATTTCCTCTAGCCGTTTCGCGATCCCAATTATCGCTATTTTACCTCTCAGTCCTAAGAGGTCCAAACTTTTTAATGCCGACGATAACTGCCCCTTACCCCCATCGATCACTATAAGTTGTGGTAGGGAGGCAGCTTCTTCCAACAATCGTTTGTAACGCCGAAAAACAACTTCTTCCATAGAAGCGAAATCATCTGGACCCTCGACCGTTTTGATATTATAATGTCGGTATTCTTTTTTGGATGGTTTCCCATTTTTAAACACCACACAGGCCGCAACGGGATTGCTCCCTTGCATATTGCTATTATCGAAACACTCGATATGCCTAGGCTCAGCCGACAAGCGTAGGTCTATTTTCATTTGCCCCATAATCCGATTGGCATGCCTATCTGGATCGATGATCTTGATTTGTTTAAAGCGTTCCTGGCGAAAGAATCGGGCATTGCGCTCACTCAATTCAACGATTTTTTTCTTATCGCCCAATTGCGGAACGGTCACTTTTAAATGTGGTTCAACGGTTACTTTAAAGGGGAGGTATAATTCCTTCGAAAAAGAGTCAAATCGTTGACGAATCTCGACAATGGCCAAGGGCAGTAAATCTTCATCCTTTTCCGCGAGTTTCTTCTTTATTTCCATAGTATGGGAACGCACTATCGAACCGTGGGACAACTGAAGAAAATTAACATAGGCAAAGGCATCATCGGAAATAATTGAAAAGACGTCTACATTGTTAATTTTGGGATTAACAATCGTAGATTTTACCTGATAGTTTTCCAAAACAACCACCTTTTCTTTTATTTGCTGCGCCTCTTCAAATTTCATTTCATCTGCAAGCACCTTCATTTGTTGTTTCAGATATTGAATTGAGGACTTAAAATTTCCTTTAATGATTTCCCGTATATCATCAACCTGTTTATGGTACTCCTCTGCCTCTTGCAACCCCACACAGGGCGCTTTGCAATTGCCTAAATGGTATTCCAAGCACGCCTTGTACTTGCCCGCCCTTATTTTTTCTTGCGAAAGGTCGTAATTACACGTTCGCAAGGGGTACACATTCCTGACTAAATCCAATAAGGTCCGAACCGTTTTCATGCTGGTATAGGGACCAAAATACTCCGAACCGTCCTTGATGAGTTTCCTGGTCGGGAAAATCCTTGGGAAGCGTTCATTCTTAATACATATCCAAGGATAAGACTTATCATCTTTTAAGAGTACGTTGTACCTGGGACGGTACTTCTTGATAAGGTTGTTCTCCAATAAGAGTGCATCAGACTCGGTAGGCACCACGATGTGTTTAATCGCCATGATTTTTTTGACCATCACCCTGGTCTTACCATATGCATGATTCTTATTAAAATAAGAAGCTACCCTTTTTTTGAGATTCTTTGCCTTTCCTACATATAAAATTACATCGTCCGCATCATAAAACTGATATACCCCGGGATTATCGGGCAGGGTACTCAACTGAATTTCGATAGGTACTTGGGGCATTATTGTTTTGGTAGGGCATTTAGTGCTTTACAAAGTTAAAGTACTATGTTTTTATAAAAGCACCCAGCGATTTTATTTTTTTAACCCCGCTTTGGGAATGTGCCAATCATTCGTTCGAAAATTGAAAAAATGAAAAAAAATAACCTGTAAAAATAACAATTTGAGAAAAAAATAGTCGTTGACCAGCGTTCACGACTGTTAAATTTAGTCAAAACTTTACCATTTTTTAAACTAAAAACCCCTTTTCGCGCAGCTTATCGAAAAAAAAACAGCTCGTAGGAAAAAACTTTAGGTTTAAGGAAGGAAGTATAAACAGTTCTCTATTGAATTTTTATACTTCTGTAAATCAATTATTTACATAAATCATCGCCCAAATTTTCCTTTATATTTTAGTCTCCTAATTCCTTTGATTTATCATAAAAGTGTATTTCAACGGTAAAAACTTGCATTTTAAAGATTTTTTAACGGTTTTTTTATCTATATTTAAAAATCGAAATCATTCAACACATGGACAAGTATTTAATCACCCTCGGGTTATACCTAATGCTGATGTTGTTTTTCAAGATTTACTATGTTGTAAGTTTGAAAGAGTAACACTTTAATTTAGTTACCTCCTACTTATTCTACTTAAAGAGCCCCCACCTCCTTAAGCGTTTAATCCAGAATCATGCTCAAGAAAGATTTGAGATTGAACTATAGTACCCTTAGAGAAAACACAGCTAGAGAAGCGCTCTTGAATTCGAGTTTGAGTATTGCCAACCAACTACTCAAAGCTCCTATTTGGAACGCGAGCTATTATCACATATTCCTGCCTATTTTCGATAAAAAGGAGATAGATACTTCCTTTATATTATCAATCTTACAGGGGAAGGATAAACATGTGGTCTTACCAAAGGTTGTTAGTTCAACACAGCTAAAACACTACCTTCTAACCGACAATACCAAACTGGTAACAAGCGATTGGGGTGTTCCCGAGCCCGAAGATGGCATTGAGATTCCCGCGAACAGCCTAGACGTCGTATTCATTCCACTTTTAGCCTTTGATGAGAAAGGAAATAGGGTTGGTTATGGAAAAGGATTCTACGATCGCTTTCTAAAAGAGTGCAGATCCGATGTATTAAAAGTAGGGGTATCGTTGTTCGGGGCCGAACCGGTCATTAGTGATACAAATTCGGAAGATGTGCGACTTGATTTCTGTATCACTCCGGAAAAAATTTATTCCTTCAAAGAATCCTGATATTCATTTACGGTAGAAGGTATTTCTATTTCTTCCTCCTTTTTACCAAAGGCCTTTTTGTTGAATACGATTAGAATACCCACTCCCGTGCTAATGGCTGTATCGGCAATATTAAATACAGGATCAAAAAAGCTAAAGTCATTCCCTCCAAAATAAGGAACCCATTCGGGCCAAGTAGTGTCGACCATCGGGAAATATAGCATATCTACCACCTTACCATAAAAAAGACTCCCATACGGTTCATCAGAAAAAAGCGTAGCCATTTGCCCACTGCTATGATCAAAAATCACTCCATAAAAAACGGAGTCAATGATGTTTCCAAGTGCGCCGGCAAAAATAAAAGAAACCGCCAGAATATAGGTTGTGGAAACTTTCTTGCGAATAAGATCAAAAAGCCAATACCCAATCCCAATAATTGCAAAAAGCCTGAAAACAGTTAAAATCAACTTTCCGGCACTGTCGGAAACCGGAAGCACATCGCTTAGCTTCGCTCCCCATGCTGCACCTTCATTTTCAATGAACAAAATCTTGAACCAGCTAAATACTTCAACCGATTCTCCCAAAAAAAAATGGGTCTTGATAAAAATTTTGCTCCATTGATCTACTATTAAGATCAAAATAATAAGCAGTAGGGATTTTTTTAAACTCATGCTTCGCATTCTAAAGGGGCAAAAATAGGGATATTATTCGGTTTTACTTAGTTGTATATCCCCAGTTATGGTGTTCAATGCATAGGTACTATTCCCTTTGGGAATACCATTTTTCGAAACCGTTCCGAATTTACTGAATGCATTCACCTGTGCACCATTACTTATAACGTAGATGTTACCGCTTTGCGTATTTACCACGACGTTTTCCGACACATTTTTTAAATAACAACGACCATCGTTTAAACTTACATCGAACTTTTTATACCGGCCAGAAATCTCAACATTGCTGCTGGTCCCGAATAGTTGAACATGCTTGTTCTGTGGTATTTGAATTTTCAATGCGACCGAAACTACTTTGTGCGCACTTAATTTGTCATTTGGTATTGCAAAACTCGGATGAAACCCAGCCGAAATCTCTAAAGCACTGCCTTCTTCTTTTACACCGACCAGTAAATTTTGATAGTATTCTCCATCAATTCTAGCCTCAACAGTCATCTCATTGCCTTCTACCGTTTCAACTTCGATCCTAAAACAATTGGCTGCATCAATACTTACAAAAGAAACTTCTGGCTGCACAATTGTTTTTTTTATCATTTTTTGTGCGCCTGCCACAAAAGAACCGAAGAGTAAAAGAAAACAAAGCCGTTTTTCCATAGTATAAATAAAGAGACCTACAAAATTCACAAATCTTGTAGGTCTATAGAAGGTTTCCCAATAGCAACAGAAAACGTTGAGTGGGTCGAGGCTTTTTATGCCTTATTTCTGCATATTTTTGGCCTCTATGCTCAAGGTTGCATGGGGTACCAATTTTAAACGCTCTTTGTTTATCAATTTTCCGGTAACCCTGCAAATACCATACGTCTTGTTTTCAATTCGCAACAAGGCGTTTTTTAGGTCTCTTATAAATTTTTCCTGGCGAATGGCCAATTGGGTATTTGCCTCTTTGCTCATTGTTTTGGAACCCTCCTCAAAAGCCTTAAAAGTAGGTGAGGTGTCATCGGTACCATTATTACCGTCATTCATATACGAGCTCTTCAAAAGCTCTAAATGACTTTTCGCTTTCTCAATTTTATCTTCAATAAGTCCTTTAAATTCGGCCAAATCCTTGTCGGAATATCTAACTTTTAAATCCTGTGCCATTGTGCTAATGTTTTTCAATAAATAATTTTGTGTTCACGTCATCGAACGTAATTGGAGTACCATTATCCAGCGTATCGCTAAAATCAAGTGCAGCTGTTAACGTTTCTGTTTTAATATACTCTAAATTACTGTTCACGGCCTTTTCTACCAAGCCGCTTTTAAGAATTTTTATATCAATTTTATCGGTTACTTCATAACCGGCGTCTTTTCTCATGTTTTGAATGCGGTTCACAAGCTCTCTCGCTATCCCCTCTTCTTTTAGCTCCTCATCTATGGTAATATCGAGCGCCACTGTGATTGGACCTGCACTTGCCACCAACCAACCCTCAATGTCTTGAGAAGCTATTTCTACATCCAATAACTGTAATTTAATCGTTTTATTTTCAATTTCAAGGCTTATTTCGCCCTTTTGCTCAATTTCTTGGATATCTTCCTGCCCAAATGCTGCAACTGCCTGGGCTATTTTCTTCATATCTTTTCCGAATTTAGGACCCAATGTCTTAAAATTCGGTTTGATCTGTTTCACAAGAATGTCGGAAGCATCGTCTAACAGTTCTATTTCTTTTACATTCACCTCAGATTTAATTAAATCGGCGACTGCGGCTATTTCTTCCCCTTGGGCACGGTCTAAAATCGGAATCATAATTTTGTGCAATGGCTGTCGCACTTTGATCCGTTCTTTTTGACGAATGGACAATACCAAAGATGAAATGGTCTGTGCTTTTTCCATCTTTCCTTCCAGCGCGGTATTGATCATAGTGTCATCGCATGCAGGAAATTCCGCCAAATGTACACTTTCAAACTGTTCTTTTTTCGTGGTCGCTGTTAAATCTTTGTAAAGACGATCCATAAAAAATGGTGCAACGGGGGCAGACAATTTAGCGACCGTAAGCAAACACGTATACAGCGTTTGATAGGCCGATATCTTATCCTTTTGATAGTCTCCTTTCCAAAAACGTCTTCGGCACAGGCGCACATACCAATTGCTCAAGTTCTCCTGTACATAATTGGAGATAGCACGCGTTGCCCGTGTTGGCTCATACGCTGCATACGCCTCATCGACCTCCTTGATCAGTGTATGCAATTCCGAAAGAATCCACCGATCAATCTCTGGACGTTCTTCTAGCGGTACTTCTTCCTCCGAGTAGTCAAACGCATCAATATTAGCATAAAGCGAGAAGAACGAATAGGTGTTGTACAAGGTTCCGAAGAACTTTCGCTTTACTTCGACAATCCCATCGGTATCAAACTTTAAATTATCCCAAGGATTGGCATTACTGATCATGTACCAACGGGTTGCATCGGCTCCATGGGTATTCATTGTCTCAAAAGGATCTGCCGCATTGCCTAGCCTTTTCGACATTTTCTTACCTTCCTTGTCGAGTACCAAACCATTCGAGACCACATTTTTATAGGCAACCGAATCAAATACCATAGTACCGATAGCATGCAAGGTGTAGAACCAGCCACGTGTTTGATCTACTCCTTCGGCAATAAAATCGGCCGGGAAGGTTTTCCCTTCATCGATCAATTCCTTGTTTTCAAAAGGGTAGTGCCATTGCGCATATGGCATGGAACCACTATCGAACCAAACATCGATCAGGTCGCTTTCGCGTTTCATTGGTTGACCTGAAGCAGCAACCAAAACAATCTTATCAACGATATTTTTATGCAGGTCTACCGAATCGTAATTTGCGTCAGAAAGGTCGCCGACCACAAAATCCTCGAAGATGTCTTTGTCCATCACCCCTGCGGTGACGGCTTTTTGCATTTCCGCTTTTAATTCTTCAATAGAACCTATCATCAATTCTTCCTTGCCATCTTCAGTTCTCCAAATGGGTAATGGAATCCCCCAATATCGAGAACGCGACAAGTTCCAATCATTCGCGTTGGCAAGCCAATTCCCAAACCGCCCCTCACCGGTAGATTTTGGCTTCCAATTAATGGTTTCATTTAGGGCGAACATACGTTCTTTTACATCACTTATCTTAATAAACCATGAATCTAAGGGATAGTAGAGTACGGGTTTATCGGTACGCCAACAGTTGGGATAACTGTGCACATATTTTTCAACCTTAAAAGCTTTGTTCTCTTCTTTTAGTTTGATTGCCAATTCTACATCTACCGATCGCTCTGGTACTTCACCGGCATCGTAGTATTCGTTTTTCACATATTTACCTCCCAATTCTGCCATTTCCGGGCGAAATCTACCCTGAAGATCTACCAAGGGAACGGGATTGTTATTTTCATCTAGCACCAATAGTGGTGGGACTTCTGGAACTGCTTGTTTGGCGACAAAGGCATCGTCCGCACCAAACGTAGGTGCTGTATGTACGATTCCCGTACCATCTTCCGTGGTTACAAAATCCCCTTCGATAACCCGAAAAGCGTTTTCAGGATGTTGATACGGAAGCGCATAGTCTAACAATTGCTCATATCGGATGCCTACCAAGTCAGCACCCTTAAATTCCTTTACTACATAGTATGGAATTTTTTTATCACCTTTCGTATAAGCGATCAAATCAGGTTTTGTTGCTACCTGTTGAAATTTCCCTGTAAACTGTTTTGCCACCAAATTCTTCGCCAATACCACATTCATGGGCTGGAAAGTGTATTGGTTGTATGTTTCGACAAGCACATACTCAATTTTAGGACCTACGGTCAAAGCGGTGTTCGAAGGAAGTGTCCAAGGGGTGGTCGTCCAAGCCAGGAAATATATCGTTCCTTCATTCTGCAAAAAACTCGGCAAGGTTTCCTTGATTGCTTTGAACTGGGCCACCACTGTGGTATCGGTCACATCTTGATAGGTGCCGGGTTGGTTCAATTCATGCGAACTTAGTCCTGTTCCCGCTTTTGGCGAATAGGGCTGAATTGTATACCCTTTATAGATAAGGCCCTTGTCATAAATTTGCTTCAACAACCACCAAACGGTCTCCATATATTTAGACTTATAGGTAACGTACGGATCATCCATATCTACCCAGTAGCCGACTTGTTCGGTCATCTTGTTCCATACATCCGTATACCGCATGACCGCCTTTTTACAGGCCGCGTTATACTCCTCCACAGAAATTTTTCTCCCAATATCTTCCTTGGTGATTCCCAATTCTTTTTCGACCCCCAATTCAATTGGAAGCCCATGGGTGTCCCATCCGGCTTTTCGTTTCACTTGAAAGCCTTTCATTGTTTTGTACCTCGGAAAAATATCTTTGATAGTTCGCGCCATAACATGGTGAATACCCGGCATGCCATTGGCAGATGGTGGTCCTTCATAGAATACATAGCTAGGCTTGCCTTCTCTAGAGGAAACGCTTTTATCAAAAATTCCATTTTCTTTCCAATACTCCAGAATCTCTTCTGCAACCTTTGGGAGGTTCAATCCTTTGTATTCTGCAAACTTCATATGAACTACTTCTAATACTGCATTTTAAGGCTGCAAAATTAGCGATTTTAAACGAAATTAAGTCGCTATAGCAGCCCTGAAATACGCATGATATCCAAATGTTGGTTGTCATTTGTTAAAAAATAGCATCCAAAAATGTAAATGTTTCGTATATCTTTGCGTGTAACTATTTAAACACTAAAACAAAGTAACATGAAAAAAGTAATTTTAAGTTCAGTACTTATGCTTGCCCTTACCCTATCTTTCACCTCTTGTAGAGATGCTGCCGATAAGGCAAAAGAGGCTACCGAAGAGGCCGCTGAGGCTGCGGATGGTGCAATGGAAAAGGCTGGTGAAGCCGTTGATGGAGCAGCAGATGCTGCTGGTGAGGCTGTAGATGGTATGAAAGATGCCGCTGACGGTGCAATGGAAAAGGCCGGTGAAGCCGTTGATGGCGCTAAAGATGCTGCTGGTGATGCGGTAGATGGTGTCAAAGATGCTGCCGATGGTGCAATGGAAAAGGCCGGTGAAGCTGTTGATGGCGCTAAAGATGCTGCCGGAAATGCAGTTGACAAGGCTAAAGAAACTGGAAAAGATGTTAAGAAAGCTGCCGGTGATGCAGTTGACAAAGCAAAAGACGCAGTGAAGAACTAAGCGTTTAACCGCTCTATATAAAAGCCCTGACTACAACGTCGGGGTTTTTTATTTTATTCAAAGACACTACGAAGTCCGAGTCAAAACCGAACACCCACACCCAAAATAAGATTGGTCCCGGGCGCAACAATACCGGAAGAATAACTGCGATAGCGTTGATTGGTCATATTTTCCAGGGCCAAGGTAGCTTTCCAAGCATTCGAGATAGTGAATTGTGATCTAAAATTCAGCGTATACCAAGAGGGTGCAAAGGGATTTCCGTTTTTGTCAATAGCATAAATGTATTCTTTGCTCCTTTCGGATATCGCCAAATCATCGTAACCTATTTCGCCATTGTAGTTTAGAAACATATCGGCCTGCAAGCGTTGGTTTTTCCATACAATATGAAAATCCCCAAAAGTTGGTGCTACATGTCTCCCAGGAGATTCTGTACCATCGTCTTCTTCCTCGATACCTTCCGTCAGCGTTAGGTTGGCAGAAATGGATAGGTTATCGGTCATAAAAGCATCAACACCAAACTCAAAGCCATACACATATGCTTTTGCCGCATTTTGAATTGCCTGAACATTGCTTAACTCCCCATTATAATCAATTTGCGATGCCCCGTTAAAAAGAAAATCTCTCCGCACCAAAGCATCTACCAAATAGGTATAGAACGCAGCACCCTTTACGACCACCCTGTCTTTGAAATTTTTTTGTATCCCTAACTCGGTGTTATAGGCATACTCTGGTTCTAAATCAGGATTTGGTACTACGACCGACCCCGGTTCCGAATCGAATACTTTGCCTATATCGTCAATATTAGGTGCTCTAAATCCCGTTGAACCATTGAGCGTAACCTGTAAATTTGCTCTTGGAAACCAACTGAACCCCAAACTTCCGGTAAGGGCCCCATTGTTCAAATTTGTTTCATCAAAAGGAAATGGGAAAAAGGTTTTGTCAAAAACAGCATTGATCCAAACATGACTATAGCGCAATCCTGTTAAAAGGGTAAAATTAGGTTTTGCCTTGTATTCCCCATTTACATAACCCGCCAATGTTTGCCACTTGGAGCCGTCTGGGTAACGGGAAGCTGCAGCAGAAACCGTATTCGTGCTGATATCGGTCTGGCTTCCTTCAGAGGCAACTTTATTAAAAACATACTCGGTACCATAATACAAGCGAAGATTCCCTATTTTTTTATTTTCAAAATCTATGTTCGTCGATAGCGCATTTACTTTTTCCTTGGTAGTGAACAAGGCTACTTCTTGGAACCCACGATCATTGCGGCTTTCTTCAAAAAATTGATAGGCCGTAGTAATCTTAAGTCCATCATAAAACTTACTTTGCCCTTTTTTCTCTACTTGAAGATTGGTCATTAGCCATTTCTGGGGGCCATAAAACCACTCTGCCGAACGCAGACCGTCACCAGCGGAATTTGGTCGAATTAAACGGTCGTAGCGGGAATAGTCAGAGGTTTCAGAATAATGGGTATTGAGCTTAAAATACCAATCATTGGTTGGTTTAAAAGCAATTTTTTGCAATAAGTTGATTTGGTTATATCCGGTTGAAACCTGTTCTTTTGGATTTGGGTTGTTGACCAAACGATCCTGTCCGTTCGTGGTCGTAACATAATTGTTCCTAAGGTAGCTATCGGGCCCATGTGCCCCCATCGTCAAATCTCCAAAACTATTGTATGTAACACTGGTCAGAAAAGCCCATTTCTTCTTGCCTATCGTCATATCAAAATGACCCGTATTTTCGCTGTTGGCACTCGAAAATCGATAATTGACATTGCCCGTAATTTGCAGGCTATCGGTGGTTGAAAAAAGGGGTTGCTTGGTATAAAAGTTCATTACCCCGCCCATGGCATCACTCCCATAGATTACAGACCCCGGACCAAAAATAACTTCTGTGTTTTTTACTGTAAAGGGATCGATCGAAATAACATTTTGAAGGTTTCCTCCCCTAAAAATCGCATTGTTCATTCGCACCCCGTCAACAGTTAGCAATAAACGATTGGTCGAAAAACCGCGTATCATTGGGCTCCCACCTCCCAATTGGCTCTTTTGAACAAATACCTTTCCACTGCTTTGCAGCAAGTCGGCCGATGTCTGGGGATTCGTAAAAGCGATTTGTCGAGCATCAATGGATGCTATTTTCTGAGGTACATCTTTCTTCTGCTGTTCCCATTTAGAAACCGACATCACGACCTCATCCAATTGCTGCGCTTTTAAAACCAAGTAAAACGTATTTCCTTGTTTTGAAATTTGCCCTTTTGAGCTTTTTCTAATCTGGTAGCTGATGTGTTTAAAAGTGATGCGTTCGTTCCTGCCAAAACCACTTAGGTCACACCGCCCATCAAAGTCGGTAAGGGCGGTCTTGGATTTATCCAAATTGTAAACGGCCACATTCGTGATGGGTTCCTTGGTATCCACATCTAAAATCGTGATCTCCTGGCCAAAATTGACCTGAAAAATCAGAAAAAAAAGGAGGTATGTGATCCGCTGCATGCTAGCTGAAAACTTCATTTAAAATGGCCAGTGATTTGGGTTTTCTAAATCCCTGCAAATGTAATTCAAAATAAAGAACGAGTGATTTTAAAAGGTCTTGCCGGTTCGCTTTTCTCATCCTGATGGTATGTATCCTATCAAAATTTATGCCCAAAAAGGTTTTGAAATACACTAAATTTTCTCCGGTAAGAATTGGGTTCAAGGAGGGGGTGTCTGTAAACTCCCCTTCCAAAAGATCAAAACTAGCAGCTTCGAGCTTGCTTGTGTCAGGATAAAACCCCAGATACTTGGTGAGTTCCAACAAAAAATGAATATGAAAATTAACAATGTCGTCTTGGGCATCCATCCACTGAAGCGATGCCTCCAAAAAAGCAAAAAGCCCCTGGTTTTGCTCTTCTTCGTGCATACAGTTTCCCAACATTTCAGCTAAGAAAAGGGTCATTGCGCTTTTGGCCATATCGGTGTGCAGTGATTGATACGGATGGTACACCTTCGCTTCCTGAATTCGCTCCAACGTACCTTTGTTTCGATGGTTCGCAACCAGTTCGAGCTGGGTAAGAGGTTGGAACAAAGCCGCCTTTAACTTCCCTTTTTTAGAAGTTAAAATTCCCTTTAACATATAACTTTTCACACCATCAGATGCCGTAATTGCCTTCACAATAAGGCTAGAATCCCCGTACTTCAAAGAAGAAAGTACTATGGCATTGGTGGTAACGCGCATCGGTTTTAAGTGGTTTGTGCAAAGATAGTTCGAAAATCTGCGAAGTGTAAAATATGTTGTACAGGGTTTTGTACCCTTTTATGGCTTCCAGTACAGATACAAAAAATGCGAAGTGCTCGGAGAACACTTCGCATTTTTACTGTATATTCAATCAAGTTGTCTAAATCACCCCTTGGGCCAACATAGCGTCCGCTACTTTGACAAAACCGGCAATATTCGCACCTTTCACATAGTTACAATAGCCATCTTTCTCCTTTCCATATTCGATACAAGAATCGTGTATATCTGACATAATGCCCTTTAGTCTTTCGTCTACTTCTTCTCGGGTCCAACTTATTCGAAGCGAGTTTTGAGACATTTCCAAACCAGAAGTGGCTACACCACCTGCGTTTGAAGCTTTCCCTGGCGCAAACAAAATCTTAGACTCGTGAAACGCGTGGATCGCTTCAGGTGTAGAAGGCATATTGGCCCCTTCGGCAACACACATACATTTATTTTTGATAAGCTTTTTGGCATCTTTACCGTCTAACTCATTTTGTGTAGCGCAAGGAAGTGCTATATCACATTTTACTTCCCAAGGCGTTTTCCCTTTTACGAACTTGGCTCCCTTATACTTTTTAGTATACTCGGAGATGCGTCCTCTTTTGTTGTTCTTTAAGTCCATTACATAGGCCAATTTCTTGGTATCGATCCCATCGGCATCGTATATGTATCCACCAGAATCAGAAAGTGTCACCACCTTGCCCCCTAAATGCAATACCTTTTCAGCGGCGTACTGCGCTACATTTCCAGAACCGGATATCACTACTGTTTTTCCGTTGATTTCTGCTCCTTGGGTACCTAACATACTTTGGGCAAAGTAGACCGTTCCATAGCCCGTGGCTTCGGGGCGAATTTTAGAGCCACCCCAAGAAAGTCCCTTTCCGGTAAGCACTCCCGTAAATTCATTCCGTATTTTTTTATACATCCCAAAAAGAAAACCGATCTCTCTGGCACCTACTCCGATATCACCGGCAGGCACATCGGTATTGGGCCCAATATGGCGTGAAAGTTCGGTCATAAAGGCATGGCAAAAACGCATGACCTCATCATCTGATTTACCTTTTGGGTCAAAATCGGAACCTCCTTTTCCGCCGCCCATGGGCAAGGTGGTAAGGCTGTTCTTAAAAACCTGCTCAAATGCCAAGAACTTAAGAATACTGGCATTCACCGAAGGGTGAAACCGAAGGCCGCCTTTGTACGGGCCAATTGCCGAATTCATTTGGATACGATATCCCCGATTTACGTGGATCTCTCCTTTATCATCTACCCATGAAACCCGAAATGATAGCAAGCGCTCTGGCTCTACCATTCGTAACAGAATATTTTTTCCGTTATAAATTTTATGCTTTGCAATGTAGGGAATGACCGTTTCGGCTACTTCTTGTACTGCTTGGATGAACTCTGGCTCATGACCATTTCTAGTCGTGACTTCCTCCATAAATCCATCGATTTTTGCTTGCATTTTTGCGTCCATAAAGTCTTAGGAATAAGTTGTTTTTTATTGAATTTAAAATATAACGGCAAAATTATACTATTCCTATAATTTAACACCCCTTTTTCTCAAAATATGATAAAAAATCTATCCGATCGCCTGTTCAAGGTCTGCGATTAAATCAGTTGCATCTTCAATACCCACGCTTAGCCGAATCAATGCATCTACGACCCCGTTTTTTTCACGCTCCGCTTTTGGAATACTGGCATGTGTCATGCTTGCAGGATGCCCTGCTAAACTCTCTACCCCTCCGAGTGATTCGGCCAAGGTAAAAAGCGCTAATTTTTCTACTATTTCAATAGCCGCTTCATAACTGCTTCCTTTGGGAACAAAGGAAATCATACCTCCAAAATCTTTCATTTGGTTTTTTGCAATAGCATGACCCGGGTGGGATTCAAACCCTGGCCAATACACTTTTTCTATTTTGGGGTGACTTGCCAAATACATCGCCACCGCCCGCCCATTCTCACAATGCCGCTGCATTCGCACATGCAGGGTTTTGATACCTCTTAAGACTAAAAAGCTATCCATAGGGCCACATACTGCACCGCTGGCATTCTGAATAAAGTATAGTTTGGCGGCCAAATCTTTGTCCCTTACCACCAAGCCCCCTACAACCACGTCGCTATGCCCTCCCAAATATTTGGTAGCGGAATGCATTACAATATCGGCGCCGAGGTCTAAGGGCGTTTGCAAATAAGGGGTCGCAAAAGTATTATCGACGGCCAAAAGCAACTCGTGCTTTTTTGCCAATTTTGATACCGCCGCAATATCGATGATATTCATCATTGGGTTGGTCGGGGTTTCCACCCATATCAATTTTGTATTCTTATTGATATGTTTCTCGATTTCCCCAACCGCTTGCATCCCTACAAAATGAAAACCAATTCCAAATCTTTCGAATATCTGTTTGAACAAACGGTAGCTGCCTCCATACAAGTCATTGGTTGAAACCACTTCATCCCCGGGGTTCAACAGTTTAATAACGGCATCTATAGCAGCGAGACCACTACCAAATGCGAGACCAAAATTCCCATTTTCGATACTTGCCAAAGAATTTTCCAGGGCCGTTCTTGTCGGGTTGGCACTTCGAGAGTATTCAAATCCCTGATGTCCTCCAGGAGTAGACTGTGCATAGGTAGATGTTTGGTATATTGGCGGCATTACAGCTCCATAGGCCTTATCGGGTTGCTGCCCTCCATGAATGGTTTTGCTATTGAATTTTAACGTTTTTTCACTCATCTCGTATAATTATTCCTATAAATGTATCGTTATCTTTGGAAGCATACAATAGTACCCTTTATTTTACCCCAAAAGCAGATTCCCATGAAATTCACCTTCCGCATTGCGATTGTCTTTTTATTGCTCCTTGGTTGCGAAAATGAAGATAAACTTACGTTTACACCCTTGGTCTTAGAGCAAAACGATTGCGACGATTGTCCGGTGTTTTCTATTCAAATTCCGGAAGCCCAAGGTAAAACCGCCCTAGCATTGGCCATTAATAGGGCCGTCGAAGAGGAAATAATTGCACTCTTGTTGTTTGAGGAAGAAGAGGAATCAAATACAATGGAAGATGCCATGCGCTCTTTCAAAACCGGTTATACCGAGACCAAAAAACGCTTTTCAGGTGAAAACACACCTTGGGAAGCAACCATTAAAGGAAACGTACGCTATGAGGACACTACCCATTTGACAGTTGAACTGACCTCCTATATTTTTACGGGAGGAGCCCATGGATACAATGCGCACATGTTTCTCAACTTCGACAAGAAAAAAGGAAAGGAAATTGAAGCGTGGGAGCTTTTTACCGACCAAGAGGATTTTCAAAATTTTGCGGAACAAAAGTTTCGGGAAAAGGAATCGATCCCTGCTGACAAATCGATCAACCATACAGGACTTATGTTCGAAAAAGACCGTTTTTATCTGCCGGAAAATATTGGATTTACCGAACAGGGTATACAACTGCTCTACAATCCTTATGAGGTGGCCTCCTATGCAGATGGGCCAATTGTTTTGACACTCCCGTTCGAAGAAGTTCGCCCGTATTTGGCGTCACCGACCAAGTCTTAAGAACCAACGATCAGGATAACAAAACCTTCTGAAGTGATAGTATCGCCCCTAGATGCAAGCCTTCATGAAAAACATTGAAAGCAATGGCATCCTCCACTGTTCTAAGGGTCACTTTAGCACTCGTAGTATATTCATCGTAATTCGTGAATAGGCCTTTGTCATAATCTGCCTCGGCAGTTTCAGCGGTCGAAAAAAGAAACGCGCTAATTAATTCTATTTCGTCTTCCGTAACGGACCCATCGGGAACCGTGCCCTTTTTGAATTTATCGACCAACGCATCAGAAACGTTCATTGGCAGACCGCTTTTCTTATAAAGCAATAACTGTTGGGTTACTACCACATGGGCAATATTCCACCAGATATTATTACGGTATCCCTCCGGTATAGTTGTTAACTGCTCTCTAGGGGTGTTCTCCAATATTCGGTATAATAGTTTTCTGTTTTGAAGGGTAATGTCGAACAGTTTTTTCATCTGATGGTACTCATTTAAAGGTTCAGCTATCATACACTTAGCAATATCTATCTAGATATTGAAAGGCAGCATGGCTTATTTCAGGATTTACTTTTAAAAAGTGCAAGATACTTGATAAATTTGAAAAATTACATATCTATTTTTCTAGATATGTAAATATTTTAATATATTTGTCCCATGGAAATTACCGAAATTAGCAAAGTACTTTCTAATAAAACGAGGGTAGCGATACTTCAGTGGCTCAAAATGCCTGAAAGAAACTTCCCCCCGCATCAAGACATTGACCATTTCAATGATGGGGTGTGCGTGGGATACATTCAAGATAAGACGGGCTTATCGCAGTCAACTGTTTCAACCTATTTGACCAGCATGCAGAATGTAGGTTTGGTAATTCCGACACGGCATGGGAAATGGACCTACTATCGGAGAAACGAAACTGTCATACAAGACTATATCAAAGCCCTGACAAACGACCTATGATGTTTACCCGATGATCTAGGGTGGTACCCAACGCTCATCAGCAAAGTTAAATGATCTATTACGGAGTAGTTCACATTAATCAAATCGATAAATAGCGAAATGTAGAAATTAAAATCAAATGGTATGATACAAAACCCATGTTGCGATACCGTCACAAAGGTGGTGGCTTACAAAAAAGAAAAAAAGACGAGGAAATCGGTACTCACCAAATGGTTCACGACCTTTGTTCTTGAAGGAGCGGAGCATCTCTCTAAAATCAGATAGCATGATACAAAAAATGAAAACAATAGGGCTTATAGGAGGAATGAGTTGGGAATCTTCTAAGGTGTATTATCAATATACCAACCAACTGGTGCGGTCACACCTTGGCGGCTCGCACTCTGCCAAAAGTATTATGATTACGGTTGATTTTGATCAAATTGAAAAATGGAGCTTCACGGGCGAATGGGATAAAATAGGCCAGCTTATGGCAACGCATGCCCGCACACTTGAAAAAGCTGGCGCCGATATGATCCTATTATGCACGAATACCATTCATATCGTAAGTCATTATATTACCGATGCGGTCGCTATTCCATTTTTACATATTGCCGCTGCCACCGGAAATACTATCAAAGCAAAAGGCCTAAAAAAAGTAGGCTTACTGGGGACCCGATTTACCATGGAAAAAGATTTTTACACCAAGATCCTCCAAGACAATTACGGCCTAGAAGTAGTAACTCCTCCAAAAGAGGAGCGAGACCGTATTCATGATATTATTTACAATGAATTGGTACAGGGTAAATTCACCGAAGCTTCCAAGAAACAATGTATCGAAATGATCTACAATCTTTCTGAACGTGGTGCGGAAGGCGTCATTATGGGTTGTACCGAACTACCTATTCTGGTACCTGACGAAGAGGTGTCTATTCCTACTTTTGACACTACCAAAATACATACGGCGAATGCGGTTTCATTGGCACTGGATCTTTCGTAAAATATCTAATTATTTATGAACCCCCTGGGCGCATTATTTCATAATTTTGAACTTGAAAGGCTAACAAATAAGAACTCCAATGAAGAAAATATACCACCTGAGCAGTTGTGATACCTGCAAACGAATCCTTAAAGAATTGCAACCACTAGACGGGGTCGTACTTCAAGACATCAAAACCGAAGCAATGACGGCCTCTCAAGTAGATGAGATGGCCCAGTTGGCCGGCAGCTATGAGGCCTTGTTCAGCAAACGCGCGCGCTTATACCGCCAACAAGGACTTCACGAAAAAAAGCTCACAGAAGCAGACTACAAGACTTTCATACTTGAACACTATACTTTTTTAAGTCGGCCCGTTATTTTGGTAGACGATCAAATCTTTGTCGGTAATAGCAAAAAGGCGGTAGCTGCGGCAAAAGAAGCCATGCATTCTTGAACAAGCGAACTTTGGCCATCTTGGCCGCTATAGGTGCCACGACTATTTACGGGCTCAACCATACCATTGCGAAGGGGGTGATGCCCACTCATGTACAACCTTATGGTTTTATCATGCTAAGAGTGATAGGTGCCACTATTCTATTTTGGATCTTCTCTTTCTTTGGCCCAAAGGAAGTCATCGAAAAAAGGGATTATCCTAGGCTGGTACTCTGTGCCTTTTTGGGAATGGGATTTAATATGCTGGTGTTTTTTAAGGGGCTCGCCTTGTCAACACCTATCAACAGTTCGGTTTTGGTTACGACCACCCCCATTATCGTCCTGTTACTTTCCGCTATTGTTATCAAAGAAAAAATAGTCTCTCGAAAAATACTTGGCATCGGTATTGGGCTTATCGGAGCGTTGGGATTGATTCTCTTTGGGGCCGAAATACGACAGGATGCCCCGAACATTCCATTGGGGAATTTTCTCATTTTACTAAATTCAATCTTCTATGGTTCGTACCTGATTACTGCCAAAAAATTAATTGAAAAGTACCATCCGTTTACCTTTATGAAGTGGTTGTTCACCATGGGTATTTTTATTTGTCTGCCTTTTGGATATCAAGAACTACTAGATATCCAATGGGTTCAAATGCCTACAAGCATGCTATGGAGTATCGCCTTTGTGATCATCGGTACGACTTTCTGTACCTACCTCTTTAATATATTCGCCCTTACCCAGTTAAAAGCGTCTACCCTGAGCGCATTTGTATATGTACAACCGCTTTTCGGAATTTTGTTCGCCATCAGTACGGGGCAGGACCAACTTACCTTGGTTAAAATTCTTGCTGCCAGTTTGGTTCTTATAGGAGTGTACTTAGCAAGTAGAAAAGCACCCTTAGGAAATACAGCCGCCAAAACCAACAATTAACTACAGCCGGTAAATTTCTGTACGAACAAGTTTCATCAAATCCATGTGTTTTTCTTCTTGCATCAAACGGCGGTATTTTTTACGGTCTAACGTATCGACCAAATTCCAAAGGGCAAGATTCATTTCAGCATGCTCGGTAAAGAAACCGATCATGTCAAAAATACGAGGTGAAGCATCTGCCGTAAAGTACTTGTCATAGCCGTACTCTTTTGCATAAAACAAAAATTCGACCGTATGTAATAGATTCCGTGAACCTGAAATCAAATCCCAATCAAAATTAAAATCGTTGTCATTGGTATGAAGGTAGTAGTCGGTACCGGTTTCCTCGCATAAAGCGATTACCTGCGCGGGGTTTTCTTTGGCCAAGAGTGCATGACCGAAATCTATGGTAACACCCGTAGCCGAGTTCCCCACGTCTTTTAAAAATAGGATGGTTTTTGCACAGTTATCCAACTGGGCATGTACTCTTGTCTCATTTATCTTATACTCTATGAAAAGGGGCATTTCGGGCATATAATCGGCTGCCTCGGCCACTGCTTCGACCATATTTCGCCACGCCTTGGGGTAATCTATCTGAAATAGGTTGTCATACCCATCGGAAAGCGGGCAGCAGGTAACCAAAGGCGCGCCAACGGCTTTGGCATAGTCTTTTGCCTTCTTAATAATATTGATTGCACCTTGTCTTAAGTTGGCATCGGTACGCGACAAAGCACCTGGCACCCATTGGGTCTCTTTTTTAATATTGGCATTGACCGCGGCAAAATGGAGCCCTCGATCATCGAACATTTTTTTAGTGGTGGCGGGTTCCTCGGTTTCATAGGGATATACAATCTCAACGCCATCGACTCCTGGGATTTTTACCACCAAATCCAAACGCTCTTCCAGCGAAGTAGCAGTTTGGTATTCTGAAAAACGGTCTTGTGTTCTCCCTAAAAAAGCCGTAATAATACTTTGTTTCATCTTTGTTTTTTTATGTTGATTTTCCCATTATCGGGAATCTTAAATTTACATGTTGTTCGGCGGAAAGATGCTCCAATTTTTCCTAATACCCTTCGATGATCGTATCGCGAACAATGGCAGGATCCGTAAACTGATCCATTAAATCGGTTACCTTGGTAGAAAACGAATACATTACTGCACCGCGTTCCCCAGCTTGAAACCAATGCTTGGTTCCTGGAGGTAGTATGAGCTGGTCTCCCGGTTCAATGATCACTTCGTTGCGCATGGTATAGCATTCCTCTTTCCCTTCAGGGACAAAGCCTTTTTTGAGCGTATCTTCTCCAGGAATATAAAAGGTTAGATCTCCCCAAATACCACGAATCACCTCTTCTTTACCAGGGTCATCGCCAACGGGCGGATGCCAGTGTTCGGGTTCGGTCTGGTTCGGCAGCAATACCAGAATTTTAGCCGCCATACGATCGGTATCAAAAAGGGTCAAAATCTGTACTCCTTCTTCCTTTATATTACTCAACCCAAAATCGGCCGCTGTGATATTTTTTTTATCCTCCGTCGTCAAATGAATTCCCGCAGCTTCGATCATTTGCAAGGATCTTTGGCACACTTCTTCAAAGTCTTTTTTCGTTATCATATGCTATACTTGTATGTCGTCTTTTTTACCATTTCTTTTAGTGCCGATTTAAGAAGTAAATCACAGCCAAAATCGAGAGAATCACCAATTCTGCCATAATCATATATGTTTGCCTCTTAATAAACAGGCGAAGCAAATGATCCATTCCTAAAAGCAGTAAGGCCATTGGAAAAGCGTAAAAAGAAACGATTACTCCAAAACCCATAGGACCAGGTCGCAGTACATAGTATATTGACATCACTATTAGTACTACACTTACTACCCGCAAAGGTGTCGCCCTATACCAAATCACATCGCCACTATTTCCAGCGGCTTTTGCGGTTGTATCGCCATCCACAAAAACATCGCCAATACGTTCAAGGCCGCGGCGAGGTAGAAAAACGGTACCTCGGAACCGGTCATATCCAATAGATACGGGAATGCCAGCGCAGTTAAAAAAGAGCCTATGTTTCCCGCCATATTCATTGTTCCACTAACTGCCCCCGAAAACTGTTTCCCAACATCTACGCAAGCAGACCAAGAAGGGCTCAGCGTCATATCGGCCCCGAAAACCGCTATCGAAATAAATACGATTGCCGGGGTAACCGTCTCCATATACACACTCGCAACGATTCCCACCGATGCAAGGAAAAACCCTAACATGGCCGGCACTTTTCTAGATAAAGCCCATTTCTTTTTTCGATAGATATAGTCCACTAAAAAGCCAGAAAACCAATTCCCTAAAGCACCGAACAAGAGGGGCGCCGACGCATAAAAACCAGCCTCCAACGCATCTAAGTTGTATTTTACTTTCAGATGGGGAAACAACCAGGTAAGGCAGAAAAAGAAGGTGAAGTTGCTGGCAAAATACTGCCCCATGAGCAACCACATTGTCTTTGATTTAAACAACTTGGTAAAATCGATTTTTGCATTTTTTTCCTCCCCGACCGTTCTATTTGTATTGGCATGTATAAAACCAACCTCTGTTTCCGACATGCCTTTATGATCTTCGGGGTTATCCCGGAACCACCAATACCAGACAATTCCCCATAATAGGCCTACACCTCCCAAAATTACGAACGTCATTCGCCAGCCGGTCGCGTCAATAAGCCAAGCTACCAAGGGCAAGGCAAAGGCAGCGCCGATCCGGCCCCCAGAGAAGTTGATCCCATTTACAATGCCTCGTTCTTGTAACGGAATCCAACTATAAATTGCGCGCGCCATTCCAGGAAAAGCACCCGCCTCGCCTGCTCCGAATAAAAAACGCACAACCATTAACACCCCATAATTCCAAACCGCGCCGGTCAAGGCTGTGAAGAGCGACCAAAGGGCCACTACGGCCGTTAGTATTTTTCGAGGGCCATACTTATCGGCAAAAAGGCCGGCCGGGGTTTGAAACAAGGCGTAGCCCAGCGCAAAAATACTCATGGCCCACCCCATTTGTTTATCTGTTAATTGTAAGGACTCCGCTACCGGATCTTTGGCTACAGAAAGTAGAATACGATCAAAGAGGACGATCATCGCTAACAAAAAGGTTCCGAAAACCATTTTATAACGTGTAGGAAAGAAACCTTTAGTTGCCATCTTTTACATTTTTTAGAATCAAACGTTTTGACTTTTCCAAATGTTCTTGAATAGCGTTTACAGCAGTTGAAACATCGCGCTTTTCAATGGCCTCAATAATAACAGCATGCTCTTGCAAGGTCTCTTCAGGAGCGCGCACCAAACCGATGGAATCGATGCAGGTAAGCAGGTTTCCTTTTTGAAAAAGGTTGTATAAAAATCGATTGCCACAATTCTTGATAATCGTATCGTGAAATTTACTATCGGCCTTCTGATACGCCTTCTCATTAATTGGCCGCCCTTTCTTAAAAGGCGCCATGAGTTCCCCCAAAGAGCGAATGGCAGATTCAGAAGCACACTCGACAAACAGCCGAATAGCAGTACTTTCAAGGGCAATACGGCAGTCGTAAATTTCGACTATTTCTTCGTCGCTGAACTTTCGAACGACAACTCCACGACGGGGAATCGACTCTACCAAAGATTCGGCCTCCAACATCTGCAAGGCATCGCGCAAAGGCGTTCTGCTAATACCAAGTTGTGCCGCCAATTGCTCCTGCACAATTTTCTGACCCGGCACCAGTTTTTTGGAAACAATCATTTGCTTCACTCTTTTGTACGCCTGTTTTCCTAGTTCGTCGTTGCTAATTCGCATTGATCGAAAATACTAATTTTGTATACAGTATACAAAAATATTTATAACAACACCATTAAAATAAGGGCTTTCCTTGCACTTATATTTACGAGATTCGAACCGATCGGCCCGTTTCGGCCGAAGAAATTATCGCCTCGATCAGTGCAATGTCTTGCATCCCATTTTCACCGGGAGCTAGTACCGGGCCGTCCTGAAGAATGGCCAGGGCATCATCATCCATCTGCCGGGCTTGCTGATTTTCTATGTAGGTATTTAGAAGTACACCATCGCTTGCGCTTCCTTGCACGCCGGAATAGGCTTGAAAAGGAGATAACTCATACCAGCCTTGTTCACACGCTGCCCTGAGTATGTTTATATTTTCCCTTCCCGTTGTACGGCCATGTGCCTGAATACCTTCTGGAAACTGAAAGTCGAAAATGGTCGTTTCGGGTACTTCCTTATAGACCTCAGGCCTGGTATTTTCATAACTTGCCAGTACCGAAATGGGTTCCAACGCCGTCGTATAGCGCATTGCATTGATCGCATATACCCCCACGTCGTACAAAAGTCCGCCTCCCAGCTCCTTTTTCATTCGCCAAGTATCGGCCGGATTGCGAATATTAAAACCAATTTCCGCCTGTATTTTTTGAATCTGACCATAGGGTTTGGTCTTCGCCCAAGAGATGACTTTCTGCGTATTAGGCTCATGCTGCATTCGATAGCCAATAGCCAATTTCACTTTGTTCTTGGTGCAAGCATCGATAATTGATTGGCATTCTTTCACCGTCTTGGCCATTGGTTTTTCACACCAAACATGCTTTCCTGTTTCAGCAGCTTTGATAGCATATTCTGCATGCAGACCAGTGGGAAGCACAATGTACATAACATCAATATCGTCATTATTTGCTATCCCGTTCATTGTCTCATAGCTATAGACGTTCTTATCCGGAATACCGTGCCTTTTTTGCCATATCGGAATTTTTTCCGGACTGCCGGTCACAATCCCTCTAAGCTCGCAATGCTTTGTTAGTTGTAGTGCCGGAGCGAGCAAATTTTCGCTATAGTTCCCCAAACCGACCAAGCAAACCCCTAACTTTTTGGCTGCGCGATTGCATGCAAAAACAGTATGCGGAAGAATCGCCGCACTTCCCAACAAGAGCCCTGCTTGCTTCAAAAACGTTCTTCTCTGTGCCATTGAATCTCTTTAAAGTCCCCTAGAATGAACCATTAAATTACTAATATTCATCAATCTGAACCGCAACTTTATGAGTTCATTAGGATACAATTGTTTTTCACAAGAATACACTGTAGATTTATAGACTTGTATTCTAAACCCTATATAACAAAAGACTATGTCAGACAAGCCGTCCTTTATCAGCGAGCTTTCCCTCCCTGCAATTGCCGCCCCTATGTTTCTAATCTCTGGACCCAAATTGGTTATTGAGTGTTGTAAAAATGGTATCGTAGGCACCTTCCCCGCTTTGAACCAACGCACCAGCGAAGGCTTTGAGGAATGGTTGATAGAAATTAAGTCCGAATTGCAAAAATTCGAGGAAGAAACTGGAAAAAAAGCCGCGCCTTTTGGTGTTAACCTCATCGTTCACCCAACCAATCCCAGACTGGAGGCCGATATTAAACTTTGTATCAAACATCAAGTACCTATCATCATTACCTCTTTGGGAGCTGTCTCAATGGTAGTAGACGCGATTCATAGCTATGGAGGATTGGTATTTCATGATATCATCAAAAAACGACATGCTGAAAAAGCGTCCGAAGCGGGTGTAGACGGTCTTATTTTGGTCGCTGCGGGTGCAGGCGGACATGCAGGAACCATTAATCCCATGACCTTGGTGGCCGAAATCAAGAAGTTTTTCCATAAAACCATTATTCTTTCTGGCTGCATTAGTACAGGAAGAGATATTGCCTCGGCCATGCAAATGGGTGCGGACTTGGCCTATATGGGCACTCGATTTATAAATACTGCCGAGAGCAGAGCCCCGGAGGAATACCAAGAGATGATCAATGATGCCGGCGCTAGTGATGTTACCTATACCGCATCCATCTCAGGAGTACATGCCAATTTTTTATCGAAAAGTCTCAAAGCAGCCGGACTCACCGAAGAAGATTTGAAAAAAGATACCAAAATAGATTTCGGCAAAGAGCTTGACACCGAGGCCAAGGCATGGAAAACCATTTGGTCGGCCGGGCAAGGGTCTGCATTGATCGACAACAGCCTTCCTGTAACCGATTTGGTAAGTCAGCTCAAAACAGAGTTCAAAGCAGCTATTGAGGCGCAAATTCAACTATTGGAAACCTATCCCAAATAGCCACTTCTTTATAAAGCCAATTTGCTTTTGGCGGTAGAAAAATTTTAGTAAACAAGACATTAGCGAACCATGTACATCAAAAGAAACATCGGGTGGGGACTTGTTCTCAGGTATGCCTGGAAGAATCTATGCTTTTTCACACTCTATGCAGGAGCCATATTTTTTTTGTATTACTATTTGGGTTGGAACTTTATTGACATTCCTTTTCAACCGCTAAGCGTCATTGGTATTGCGGTCTCCTTTTATATAGGCTTTAAAAACAGCCAGAGTTATGATCGTTTTTGGGAAGGGCGTAAAATTTGGGGCGGTATTGTCAACTATAGTCGTACCTGGGCTATTCAAGTATTGAGTTTCGTACAATCGGACGATTCTGAATTCGACAAAAAAATGCATACCCAAATGATTCATCGTCAAATTGCATGGATCAATGCTTTAAGAGTACAATTGCGACAACCAAAATCATGGGCAATCAAGGAAAATAGAATGGTCGAAAAGGTATTTGACAGGCATGATGAACGTAATATCTCTTGCAATGAAGCCTATAATTACGTTAGCATGCGAGAATTTGCTGATCTTAAAAAACGGGTGAATCCGGCAACGCATTTAGTGAAAAACCAAGCCAAGGACATTCGAACACTCAAGGAAAAAGGGATACTTGATGGTTTCCAAGAGGATCAGTTGCAGTCGGTGTTAGAAGAATTTTATAACCTGCAGGGCAAGTGCGAACGAATAAAAAACACTCCTTTCCCTAGGCAATATGGGTTCTTTTCCAAAGTATTTACTTGGATTTTCGTTTTGTTGCTTCCTTTTGGACTGCTCGATGTTTTTGAAGATGATGCCATGTCAAATCCTCAAGGAGTGTTGGAATGGTATGTGTTCCTGATGATTCCTTTTTCAGTATTGATTTCATGGATTTTCACTACCATGGAAGTCGTTGGAGACAATAGTGAAGACCCGTTTGAAGGGCGCATTAATGATGTGCCAATGACGGCACTTTGCCGCACCATTGAGATCGACTTGCGTGATATGCTTGATGAGGAAGACCTTCCACCTCCGGTAGGCCCAAAAGACAATATTCTGTACTAATGCCAGTAGTATCTTCCACGTATCGCCCGCCACTTCCATTCAGAAACGGGCATTTTTCAACTATTTATTCCGGGCTCTTTCGCAGTATTGAAGGAGTACGGCAAAAAAGGGAACGTCTAGAATTGGATGATGGTGATTTCTTAGATCTTGATTGGAGCATTGCTTCCGAAGAGGCCACAAAAGTGGTGATCTTGCTACACGGGTTAGAGGGCAATGCACAACGCGCCTATATTGTGGGAAGTGTAAAGGTTTTTAATGAAGCGGGTGTGAATGCCTGTGCCGTAAATCTGCGTTCCTGCAGCGGTGAGACCAACCGACTGTACCGCTCGTACCATTCCGGAGCAACCGAAGACCTGGACGCTGTCATTCAACATATACTTTCAACTACAAACTATTCGGAAATCATTCTTAAGGGTTTTAGCCTTGGGGGTAACTTGACCTTGAAATACCTGGGTGAAGCAAGGGAGATTCCAAAACAAATCAAAGCTGCCATTGCCGTTTCGGTTCCTTGTAGTTTGCACAGTTCATTGAAACAGTTGTTACTACCGAAAAACATGCTTTACGCTATGCGGTTTAAAAAGAATTTGGTCGCAAAACTAAAGGCGAAACAGCAGTTGTTCCCGGATAAAATCTTGGATGCAGATATACAAGCGGTTGTTACCCTTAAAGATTTTGATGATGTATATACCAGCAAGGCGCATGGGTTCAAAGACGCCTTGGATTATTATACCCAATGCAGTTGTTTGCAATTTTTGCCTGGCATAAAAATCCCTGCTTTGCTGATCAATGCCCGCAACGATTCTTTTCTGGGACCCGAATGTTATCCTGAAAGGGAAGCGGAAAAGAATAGTAACCTCTACCTTGAAATGCCGAATTATGGTGGTCATGTGGGGTTCTTTGACCGTGAGAATATTTACTACACCGAAAAAAGAGCGATAAAGTTCTTGAACGAAGTAGGTTAATTTCCCTTATTCCTTATATTAGTAGCTCCAAACAACACTCTGTTGAACAGGTTTCAACATTTAAATCAGCAAGCATGAAAAAAGTATTGACCTTATTGGCCATTGGCGGATTAATCGTCAGTTGTGGTGACAAAAAAGAAGAAAAAAAGGATGGTTTTGAAATGAATCGTACCAAGACCGAAGCCAAAACGGCCGACGCGGCAGATGAAGGTGTCCCCGTTGATTTGGAGAATGATGGTGTGGGTCCTTATAAAGACGTTTCTTTTGATGACGCGGTAGATGCAGACCTCGCTGCTGCAGGAGAGGCCAAATACAGTGCTATATGTGTTGCCTGCCATGCTGCGGAAAAACGTTTGATCGGCCCCGCCTTAAAAGGAGTATACGAACGCAGGAGTCCGGCCTGGGTCATGAATATGATCATCAACCCAGATGAAATGTTGAAAAAAGACCCAATTGCCAAGGCACTTTTAAAAGAATACAACAATGCGATCATGCTGAATCAAAATTTGACCGAGGATGAGACCCGTGCGGTGGCGGAGTATTTAAGAACGCTTTAGACCAGATACCAAAATCAATGAAAGTGTCGTTATCCTAAGGTAGGGTAACGACACTTTTTTTGTTATCCCTTTTATATAACACTTAAAATACCAAATGAAAGGCAATTGCAGGCTCCTAAAGCCCTCTAGCGGTGCTATCCAGAACAGAAGACCTGTCGCCGCTTACTACTTGGGATGTTTCCTTCTTTTTTTTACCGTTTTCAGCTTGCAATCGCAAAAGGAAGTTGCCTTTGATTACGTTGTCACCTATCGGAATACAAATTATGTTGATTCTACGAGTACGTTAGAGCACTTTCTTACCAATTCTAAAGACAACAGCTATTACGCCATACTAACCGAATCGGACACGACCCACTCAGAACTGGAGTTCTTTCAGCACGATGGTCGCTATTTCAAAGTATATTTTGAAACGGCCAACTTTCAAGATGCGAGTGCCCTGACCATTGCGTGTTCGTCTTTGCGTAAAAACAATAATGTGAACAAACGTCAAGTAAGAAACTATCAGTTTGTACTTCTAGCGAAAAAGCGGAATGTAAATAAGCCCGAACTTCATTACCGTCTTGTATCTACTAGAAAACCCAAAGAACAACTACGTAAAAAAATAGGGTATATCGACTATGTAATCCAAGATGCGACCGAATTTCATCTTCCTATTCTACTGCATCCTACGGCATACGAAGAATGGAAAAGTAACAGCGCTATTCCCGCGGGTATTTTTAAAGAACGTACCTTCTTCAACCATGCAGGAGCCATAGAAGAAAAACGCACCCTCATCGGGTATTCTGAAACTGTAAAAAGCATCCTTTTCCCCCCTAATTGTAGTGATTAAGAAAAAAGAAATACTTTCTGTCCTATTTGATCACTGGCAAACGTCTTAGGGTTGTATCCTTTAAATGAAAGAAGATGAAAGACTCTACACTGCCCATAAACGAAGCCAAGAAAAAGCAATTCATAGGCAGCCGGAAACACCAGGAGATCTATCTTAAGAAATGGCTTGGCTGGGCAGGTGGTTATAGCAATTTAGAAAAGGAAAACAGTTGAACATAGCTACAATCCCCATAGATTGAAAAGATTCTTTTCCTCCTCTTCCTCTTTCTTCACGGCCTTATCGGCAACTACCTTATAAGTAGGGTCCTCAAGGACATTTACTTCGATAATATCCTCCGCAGTTTTAAGCAGTCGTATACAGTCTTTGCTTAAATGCTTCAAGTGTACCCGTTTACCAACTTTTAGATACCGTTCTGTTAATTTATTCAACGCTTCAATACCCGACATATCGGCCACCCTACTTTCCTGAAAATCAATGATAACTTCCTCAGGGTCGTTCTGCACATCGAACTTTTCGGCAAATGCGGTGGTCGATCCAAAAAATAAAGGGCCGTATATTTCGTAATGCTTGGCGCCGTTATCGTCTATATATTTTCTAGCTCGAATCCGTTTTGCATTCTCCCAAGAGTAGGCCAAGGCCGAAATAATAACCCCCAGCAGCACAGCGACCGCCAAATTGTGGGTAATCGCGGTAATCAACGTAACCAATACCATGACAACGACATCAGAATTGGGCATTTTACGAAAGGTTTTAAAACTCGCCCACTCAAATGTTCCAATCGCTACCATAAACATCAAACCAACCAAGGCCGCCATGGGCAAACGTTCTATTAAACTAGAACCGAACATAATAAACACAAGCAGCATTACAGCGGCTGTAATGCCCGACAACCTAGCTCTGGCTCCCGAAGAAGTATTGATCAAACTCTGTCCGATCATGGCACAGCCACCCATGCCCGATAAAAACCCAGATAGAATGTTCGCGGTTCCCTGTGCAACACATTCTTTGTTACCGCTCCCGCGGGTTTCGGTTATCTCGTCAATAATGTTCAGGGTCAATAAGCTTTCAATTAAGCCAACCCCCGCCACAATAGCAGCATAGGGAAATATAATGCTAACGGTCTCTAGGGTCATTGGAATCTGTGGAATGGATATGGGTGGAAAACCACCTTTAATCGTTTCTCCCGCAGCCATGGTATCGGCTACGGTAAGGGTATCGACCCCAAACCCGATGACAATGGCAGAAACCACCACGATGGCTACCAAAGAAGATGGTACCGCCTTGGTCAATTTAGGAAGCCCCCAAATAATGACCATTGTTAAAAGTGTTAAGCCAAGCATCATGAAGAGTGATGTACCACTCAATAAGGTATCTGTTCCTTTCTCATAGAAATTTGGAAATTGTGCCATAAAAATGATAATGGCGAGACCATTTACGAAACCGAACATTACGGGATGTGGCACCAAACGAATAAATTTTCCCAGTCGCAGTAGCCCTGCCAAGATTTGCAAAACACCTGCAATTACAACGGTTGCGAATACGTAATTTAGAATGGTCTCTGGCTCAATACCTGGGAAATTGCGTTTTAGCTCAAGAATCAAACCTACAAAAATAACTGCTACAGCTCCTGTGGCACCAGAAATCATTCCAGGTCTACCTCCCAAAATGGCAGTGACCAAACACAAAATAAAGGCAGCATATAATCCTGTTAGAGGAGAAAATCCCGGAATCAAAGCAAAGGCGATCGCCTCGGGCACCAAAGCCAATGCCACCGTAAGTCCAGAAAGAATCTCCGTCTTGTAATCTACTTTCTGTTTAAAATCGAATAAATTCAGGTATTTTTTCATGCCTTATTTTAAGGCCGCAAAAATAACACTATTTATCTGTACAGCCTCGAATATCATGATTATTAAGGATTTGGCGATCTACCAATCTATAAGTCCCAATACTTTTTGTCCGAGCGGGGATAATTTAGCAGTTTCGTATTTGGTGCGTTCCCAGTTTCTTGGGTCTCCCGGGAAAGCATAGCCTTCAGGCGCAATACGGTTTTTCCAAGAATTGATACGCCAATTGCGCAATGCTTCATTTTCTTCTTCGGCGGGCATCATAGAAATATACTGTGCAATTCGCACCTTGTCTTTGGATGTATTGGGGCGAATGCCATGTGGTTCGGTACTATTAAAAATTAGAAGGTCACCCGCTTCCATCTTTACTTTTACAATCTTATCTTCTAATTCCGAAATATCTGGTTGAAAACGGTCACGATCTTCGGGCTGTGTTAATTTCCAACTGTCATAGTTTCGATACAACCAAGGAATGCACTGAAAACCACCCATATTTTCATCTGTTTGATCTGCAAGGGCCAAGACCCCCTGTACATTTTGTGGTCGCGTTTCCGGATCATAATCCCAATGGATAAAGCCTCTTTTTTGAACCCCAGGGGGTAAGGGAAAATTGAGATTGGCCCGGTCAATGGTCACCCAAAGCTTTTCCGTGCCCCAGACATCTACAAATGCATCATATACACGCTGCATTTGCCGATTGTTCCATAAGTGCTGATGATTGTACACTTCAACCATTCCCGTCCCGGCCAATTCTTTCATTTTCATTTCCGCGCGAGGGGGGGCATACCATGTATGTGGGTCTTTTGGATCTTTCTCATCGAACTCCCAGATAAAATCGGCAGTGGCAGTTGCCTGCGCTACGGGAACTGCTTTCTTAACAACAATGTATCCGTTATGCTTCCAAAATTCCCAATCTTTCTCACCTAAAACCCGCAAAGGCTTCCCATTAGAGCGGTCGTTCAAACGCTGTTTGCTACTCGTAGCCGTAGAGGGGTTTCCGGGAATCTCTTCGTGGGCTTTGTTTGCCATTTCTAGTTTTCGGTTCTCCTGTTGCATCGGTATGGACTTTTAATGATCCTATAAAGCTAGGGTTTTGGTTTCTTAAAATCCACTTTACTAGGGATCTTTAGTTGAAAATATAGCCGATAAGAGGACAACTAAAAGTCGCAAAAGCTCTTTCAAAATGGGGCAACAACCTCACGTACATTTTGGGCGGGACCCTGACGCATTGGTCAGGATGAATTCAGCCGACCATCTTGATGCGAGCTTAAGGCCCTTTCAAAATGGGGCAACAACCTCACGTACATTTTGGGTGGGACCCTGACGCATTGGCCAGGGTTAATTCAGCCGGCCATCTTGATGCGAGCTTAAGGCTCTTTCAAAATGGGGCTTCATTAAAAAAAACCGCCCCGAACAGTACGTTCAGGGCGATTCCTAACTAAATAACCAACCAAAAAAATTGTTTATTTCTTTCGACTTCGCTTCACCTTCATTATCGGATTGGAAGTCTTTTGTCTCTTTTTGTCAATCGAGTTTTTACCTGATTTCAAGTACTCTTTGTATCCCCTTCCTCTAAACTCATATACCGTTTCACTATCTGGGTGATACAACTCGATGGTACTGTCATTAATAACGTACAGTTCAAAGTAATCATTGCCCATGAAGTCGTAAGCAAGTGTTAAAGTTTTGAGCGTTTCATCGTTTTCTATGTCATACACCCGATATTTTCCTTCAAAATCCCACTGAAGATTTGAAATTGGTGTTCCAATACCATCTATCGATGACCGAAATACAGATGGTGAAAATTGTAAAAAGTTCTCATCGTCAAAATCATTTAACGCACCTTCTTGGCTCGTAAATACTTTTTCCCAAGCGTCATATTCCTGTAATAAGTAGTTGATGTTGTCATAGAATACAAAATCAAAATTATTGGTTTGATAACCATTTAAGAAATAGGAGGTATTTGAACGAGGATCTCGCAGTTCGATCGTATTACTGTTCACTGCATACACATCCAACCCCCAAAGACCATCAATATCATGATCTATTTCAACTGTTCCACGCAACGTACTATAATACCCGACATCGATTCCCAAACCATTTCCCGTTTTACCGATACCTACAATATTGTTATTCGCATATACCGTCCCATTCACAAATGATACCGTAAAAGCTCTTTGTAAAAATGGTACTTCCCCATTCCCGGTGGTCGCATTAATATCTACATACCATAAATCATGCGAACGCAATACTTGATCTGTGTTAAAGGCCGAGTCTTCAATAAAATCGTCCTCAATGAGTACCTCTGTATAGCAAGAAGTTAGTATTGTCCCTATCAGTATACATCCTAAAAGTAGTTTCGCCTTCATATCATTTCGTATTTTGGTTCCATCTTATAGAAACAAGCTCCGTGCCAAATTTTATAAGAAATTGAAAATGAGCACTTAACACCTCTGCTGTTTATTTGATTATTTTTACCGAACGAGGAGTTTACAAAAATCGAATCAATAAAAAATCGTTCTTTTTTCGTTCTTTAAGAAGTTTGAACGATACGGCAAAAATGAAAATTACCTATGACTGAGAACAAAAAATTTGCAGTACTTGGCGGCGGAAGCTGGGCTACGGCCATTGTTAAAATGCTTTTGGTAAATCAAGATCATGTTTGCTGGTATATGCGTAATTCAGATGCTATTGGGTTCCTAAAGATTCAAAAGCACAACCCCAATTACCTGACCTCTGTTACTTTTGATACCGATAAATTGACCCTCACCGACGATTTGAATACTGCCGTCATGGGGGCCGATATACTCATCTTTGCCATCCCCTCGGCCTTTCTTGACACAGAGCTTCAAAAGCTTACGGTCTCCTTGAAAGAGAAAATAATTTTTTCGGCCATTAAAGGAATTGTCCCTGAAACCGGTTTGATCGTTGGGGAGCATTTTCATGACACCTACCAAATTCCCTTCGAAAATATCGGTGTAATTACGGGTCCTTGCCATGCGGAAGAGGTAGCCCTGGAACGCTTGTCGTATTTGACGATTGCCTGTGCAGATCAAGAAAAGGCCAAACTGGTGGCCCAAAACCTCAGCAGCCATTATATCAAGACCAAAATAAGCAAGGATATTATTGGAACCGAGTATGCCGCCATGTTAAAGAACATTTATGCCATTGCAGCGGGTATTGCACACGGACTCGGATATGGAGATAATTTTCAAAGCGTTTTAATGAGCAATGCGATTCGTGAAATGAAACGGTATACCAAACGAATTCATAAAATAGATCGTAATATTAATGAGTCGGCCTACCTGGGTGACCTATTGGTGACCGGCTATTCTACCTTTAGCCGCAATCGCATGTTCGGGAATATGATTGGAAAAGGATATACCGTAAAAAGCGCTCAAATGGAAATGCGTATGATCGCGGAAGGATATTATGCCGCCAAAAGTGCGTATGCTTTGAAGTCTTCTTTTAAAAAGAAGGTAAAAACCCCCATTATAGATGCGGTTCATACTATTTTGTATGAAGGGAAAAATGCTAAAAAAGTATTTAAGGCCTTGACCGACAAACTAGACTAAAAAAAATCCTGAGTTGCAGCTCAGGATTTTTTTGTCGTATTTTTTCTAAACCCGTTCTAGGGAAAAGTCGGAATGCTCCACCATTTCTTTCTGAAGTTCTTCTCTCCAAGCCAAAACCTGCGCATCATCTACCTTGTAAATGGTTTTGAATTCATCGAGTATGGGTTCTAAATATTCACGTATTCCATCGATATCGAAATACAGTCGCCCTGTTCTGCGTATAAAGAAATCCATCGGGTTCTGTACCATCTCATGATCTATTCCGAACCGCAGTTCCGCTTTGATCAAGCGCACGTACGGGTCTTCATCTTTCAGCGCTCCATAGGTTTCCAAAATGGTCTCGGTTTGCTTCCCATAATTCGTTACAAGAAACCAAGCATCGTGTTCTATAAAGCCATCCCCTTTGATGCGCTTATGCACATCGGCGATATACTTGGTAACATGTTTGAATTTCTTGAAATCGGAATTTCCACAAAGCGGAATTTCATCGGTCGTACAGTCCTTTAATTCTCTACCACCCTCTTCTTCCATCTTTTTAGCGATGCGATCCACGATTCGTTCCGCCATTTTTCGGTAACCGGTAAGCTTACCCCCTGCAATACTGATCAAGCCTGTTTCTGAGGTGAAAATTTCATCTTTACGGGAGAGTTCCGAAGCAGACTTCCCCTCTTCATGGATCAACGGGCGAAGTCCTGCCCAAGAAGAAACAATGTCGTCCAATTCCAATTCAATTTTCGGAAACATATTATTTACAGCCGAAATAATATAAATGGCATCGGCCAAATCGGTCGTTACCTTATCTTTATTATCGTTGTAGTTTGTGTCTGATGTTCCAACATAGGTGACTTTTCCTCTTGGAATGGCAAACATCATACGCCCATCGGGTACGTCAAAATAAGTGGAATGCTTTAAAGGCAACTTCTCATAAGGGAATACCAAGTGCACCCCTTTGGTCAGGTGCAAGCGTTTTCCTTTTTTAGAATTGTTTACGACCCGCAGTTCATCGACCCATGGCCCAGCTGCACTCACTACATAATTTGATTTGATGGTAAACGAATCTCCAGAAACACCGTCTTTGACGACTACTCCTGCAATGGTATCTTCTTCATATATAAAATCCTCCACGGCGGCATAGTTCAATGCCTGCGCCCCAAATTGAAGGCTGGTCTTTATATTCTCTATGGTCAAACGGGCGTCATCGGTTCGATACTCCGCATAATACCCTGCTCCTTTCACTATTTTCTTTGGCAGCAACGGTTCTAATTTCATGGCTTCCTTTTTCTCGAGCATCTTGCGCTTGTCATCTCCCGTAACCTGTGCCAAGATATCGTACACTTTTAAGCCGATCGAGGTAAGCCACTTCCCATACGAACCATTTTCGATCAAGGGCAATAGCATCTTTTCTGGCAATACCAAATGTGGTGCCAATTTGTGGACAATGGCCCTTTCGGACCCTACTTCTTTCACCAACCAAAAATCGAACTGTTTCAAATAACGCAGCCCTCCGTGAATCAGCTTGGTTGATTTACTACTGGTACCTGAGGCAAAATCACCCTTTTCTACCAAGGCAACCTTAAGACCGCGGGAGGCTGCATCGAGTGCAATACCCCCGCCGGTAATCCCACCGCCTATAACAACAAGGTCAAAGGTT
>CALIIC010000112.1 GCA_938020445.1 uncultured Flavobacteriaceae bacterium
GGAACTGTTGGCAAGCGAGCGGAATTTTTCCAAAGTGCGTTTTTAGAGCCGACGGGGCGATCTAAACATTTTTCCTTTACGGGCATTTGACAAGCCCCTTGTGGTTCGTTCGGAAATCTATTTTCATTCACGTTCGGCAACACTGGTAAAAACCTGTATACTAAAGGGAATGTCTTCTTTCATTTTTCTTTTTCAAAGGGGTACTCGAACCATCACTTGCCAAACTGCTTTTGCTGGAAATCCTAGAAATGGACCTTGCAGTCATCTTTGCAGGTACCTGCACCACTGTAAGGCCAATTATTTCATCTTGGGCCACCGAACGTTGGCCGCGTAGATACTTGTCTCCCAGTTCCCTGAATTTGCTTAACTGCTTACCGATGTAGTCATCTGTAATCTCTTGCAGGTCCTTGGTAGTACTCCCATTGTACAAGGCCTGTGAAAGTTGTGCCATATGCCCCTTGCTATCAACCAAGGAAATAACCTCAGAATCCTCATTATGGTACAAAAACAACGCTTTATGCGCTGCGGTGGCATCCTGCATCTTCTCTTTATATTGCTGTAGGTATTTTTCGATATCATCATTGGAAACAACGCCTCGTTTGCCAAGATAGGGTTTCGTTATTGCCTTGTACTTGGCAGGATCCAATGTATATTTCCCTTGGTCATCTACAGCGGGGTTCCCTTGGGTATCGGTTATACAGCACAATCGGGCAAAGTTCAGTCCAACTTCGGTAGAGACATCCTCAAAAGCAGATCCTATAAACCGGGTCTTGGAAACCACACGGGGCCGCTCCCCTTTTATTTTAACCTTGTTTTGAGACATGTCTTCACTGCCATCAACAAACAGGCTATTTAGAAGCCCCTGTACTTGTTCGATCAAATCTTTGTTTTTCAAGGTGGGGCCAATCTCCGACCAAATATGTTCTTCGATTGCGGCCCTTTCAACAAGGGCGCGATCCGCATTGGAAAGCGCTCCTTTTTGTTCAAGTATGAGACCTACCGCCTTTTGGGTCAAAAGATCCTTTACAGGGGTGGCACAATTCCCCAAAGAGGAGGCCATGGCAAGCAGACCCATCTCACTTTTTTCTAAAAGAACCTTATCCATAAAATACGTTAGCGGCGGAATGTATAATTGTTGATCCCCATCATTGTTTAAAGGAACTCTTTTTAAAAACTCCTTGACCACGGCATGGCCAGGAATCATAGCAGCTCCATTTCCGGTTTGATAAGAGCCTCCCAAACCATTGATCTTTGACAGCTTTTCATCTGCCGAAGCACCATACAGCAATTCTAAAGCTTTCGAATAACCGGTATCTTGTTCATGCGCCGACATATCTACCTGGTATACCCCAGCGCTAAATACCGTACGGAGCCACTGCATACTTGTACCGCTCAATGGATTACTTTGTAGATCTAAGTGCGAAATATTGGGCAGTTCACCCAGTTCCATGGGCAGTGTCCGCAGCCGATTGCTACTGGCATCCAAATACTCGAGATGCATCATTCTTCCTATACCGGCCGGTAAATGCTGTATCCTATTCCTCTTTAGCGTCAACATCTTAAGCCGTTGCATGCCCTCCATACCCTGAGGAAGCACCTCAATTCGGTTCTCGGATAGTTCTAATTGTTGTAGGTTCTTTAACCTTCCGAATTCCCTCGGAATCGTAACCAACTGATTAAGTTCCAAATCAAGGATTCCCAAATTGGTCATATCCCCTATTTGCTTGGGAAGGCTTTTAATATAGTTATTGTGTAAATCCAATACCCGAAGGTTGGGCAATTGCCCCACACTTTCCGGAAGGGTATCCAAATGGTTATGGTTCAAGCCAAGTTCCATAAGGTTGGGCAATCGTTTTAAATAAGGAATTAGTTTGTCTACATCTGATGCGGTCAGCTGCAATCCGTCAAGATTTAATCGATAAAATCCCCGTGTTCCAAAATTTGCTACCGTTCTTCGGCTAAATGCTTCTATTCTTCTTAATGCCTCTTCCAAATTTTTCATCCTACATACGTTTAATGTTTTGTCATTTTTGCAAAGGTGTTGCCGCGTATAATTTTCTAACTTACCAGTACCTTTTTAAACAGAAAACCCCTAATGAATACTGAAAAAAAGCGAATTTGAAAACCATTTCTTACAACAATAAAAGAATACGTTCAAAGGTCCTATTTAAAAGAACTTACGGTTATCAACCAATGACTACGATTTGTAAGATTTACGTAGTGACCAAAAAACGGGGCAACGATTTGGTTATTCGAATAGCCTAAAATATGAACGGCCCCTTGGGTTGTTCTCTTATTGGATAATAGCACTTCACATTCATTTCAATTTTCATCTTGGCCAAGAATTACCCTATCTTGTTAGCACAAAGAAGTACTAATTTAGAATTTTGGTCCAATGAAAACACATCTCTCCTTTCTATTCGTAGCGCTATTCGCCGTAACACTCGTCGCCCAAACCCCAACGCTAAAACGTTCCGGTCCGCTTACGGAAGAAACGGCAGGTTCTGGCATGTCACCAGCGCGTTTGGCCAACATAGATAAAATGCTCAAAGCGCTTGTTGCGAATGAAGACCTCCCCGGAGCCGTGGCCCTCATCGCAAGGAATGGCCGAATCGTTTTCCACAAGGCCTATGGCATGGCAGACAACGGTGCAAAAAAAGCAATGCAAAAGAACAGTATTTTTAGAATTGCCTCCCAAACCAAGGCCATCACCTCCACCGCGGTCATGATGCTATGGGAAGAGGGGCATTTTCGATTAGACGACCCTATATCAAACTACATCCCGGAATTCGGGAAAGCACAAATCTTGGATACTTTTAACGAAGCCGATTCTACCTATACCGTACAACCCGCTGCCGACCAGATTACCATTCGGCATTTGCTCACCCATACCTCGGGAATAGGCTACGGGGTGATTGATGGAGATGCACGAATTAAGAAAATCTATGCAAAGGCAGGTATCACCGATTTGTTCACTACCGAGAACATTTCCATAGAAGAAAGTGTAAAAAAGCTGGCCACCTTGCCGTTGCACCACAACCCTGGAGAGAAGTTCACCTACAGTGAAGGTTTGGACGTACTGGGATATTTTATCGAAATCATCAGCGGTATGCCCTTTGATCAATTTTTAAAAACCCGAATCTTTGACCCTTTGGGGATGCACGATACCCGGTTTTATCTTCCCAAAGAAAAAGAAGACCGCCTTGTCGCAGTACAACACAAAGAAAAGGGCCAATGGAAAAAATACCCCATTACTTTTTATGACACCGATTACCCCATCAAAGGCGCCAAACGTTTTTTCTCAGGGGGTGCAGGCCTGTCGAGCACCGCAAAAGACTATGCTACCTTTCTTCAGATGTACCTCAACCATGGGGAATTGAACGGTACACGTCTTTTAAGCCGTACCACGGTTCAAAGCATCATGGGCAACCAAACGGGCGACAAATTTACCGAGGGCACCAAACACTATGGCCTTGCATTTGGTGTGGTAACACCGAAGGGGCAAGATGCAGGTGGCGAGGGAAGCACCGGTACCTTTGATTGGGGAGGCTACTTCAACACCCAGTACTTTGCCGATCCCGAAGAAAAACTCATTGGCGTCTTGTTAAAACAAACGCAAGGGAAGGTAACCGACCCTTCAGGCTGGAAGTTTCGGCAACTTGTTTTTGCCGCAGTGGACGACTAAAACGTTTTTTACTTTTTTTTACGCATTAATGTTAACTTTAGCTGTAGCTTTTACACTAAACCATAGTATTCTAAAACTATATCCATTATGAAGACACCATTTACACTCTTAGTACTCTTTATGTGCACCGCCGTGTTTGCGCAAAAAATGAAAATTGAACAAGGAAATTTTGACTTTATCACCGACCAAAAAGAGGTGAACGTAGCATTCGTCTACGACAACATGACCTTGCTAAAGGAAAAAATGAGCAATGAGGAATATATTAGCCAGCGTTCCGGTGACTTAGAAGAAAAAGCAAGGGGAAAAGGGAAAACCTGGGAGAAAAAATGGAACTCGGCCCCGGAGTTGATCTGGAACCCGAAGTTTCTTGAGCTCATGAACAAATACATGACCAAAGACACGGGCATTTACTTTGAGGAAGGCCTGGCAGACACCAAATACACTTTAATCGTGGAAACCGTTTGGCTGTATCCGGGATGGGATGCGGGCATTATGAAACAGCATGCAAAAGTGACTACGAATTTACGTTTTGTAGAAACCGCAAACAAAGAGAACGTTCTTGCAGAAGTAAGCAGTAAAAATGCCCCGGGCGATCAGTGGGGGAACAACTATAGTAACGAAAGCCGTGTAGGGGAAGGTTATGCTAAAACTGCTAAATCCTTGGCGAAAATGATCGTGAAAAAGGCTTTTTGATTACTACGTTTCCAAAACCCTAACACGGAGATATTTGTTTGCGAAAGACCCGCTTTTCCCGTGCATTTCGCTATGCACTATAGTATTTTGACGGCAAGCTACTAGTTACGGAAAGGAGTCTTCATTGCTTTCTTTTTCTTGTCGGCCCTCTTTTTTGAAGTCCCTTCTTCTTCTGAGCTACTACTTGATTGTCGTCTTTTGGCCGAAGCAGCAACTTGTGGAATCATAAAAGCAGATAGCCCTCTTTCGGGCGCTTGATCCGAGTTGGGCATTGCCGCAGCGGCCGATGCACTTGTTTTAGTCGCACTCGCTATATGAGATGGCATCACCTCCTGCGAAACCCCCTCTGAGTTCGGTAAAGGGGAAGCGGGTATTTTTTGATGATATGTTTGAGCCAATACCGCGCTTTGGGACTTCATAGTATTCAAATAGTTGGTTGCAACGGCTTCGAAATCCTTAGGGGCACTGTTTCGTAGTTGTTGCCCTAGTATCATTTGATGGCGGGCCAAGGCGTTGAAAAAGGTGTCCACTTCCGGGATTCCCACAAGGGAACCCAAATCGATACTTCCGAAGTGCTCGTTAAGCTGCGCTTCATAGGTTGCAAGCTGTTTCTGAATATCCTTGTCCGATGCTGTTTTGACCAACAAACCAACCTCCGTTAAATAGGGTACGGTAATCATCTCATATTTCATGGGATCCAACACGAACAACCCGTTCTCGACCTTTGGCGCATTGGTTTCCAGATCCATTGCACAACAAAATTCCACGAAAGAGCGAACGACCGATTCCTGCACTGCGTTAAAGGCAAATTCGGGACTGGCAGACTTGGAGGGCAACCGCTCCCGTTCCCCTTTTATTTTGATTTTATTACAATCCAAGTCCTCCGCTCCCGCTAAAAAGATACTATCAACCAGCCCCTGTACCTGCTCAATTTTTTCATGCGGATCTAACTGGGACCCTATTTTTTTTAGAATTTCTTTTTCAAAGGCTTGCCGTTCGATCATGGTACGCGCCCTTTTTGATACGGGTCGCCCCCCTTTTAACTGCAGGTTCACGTATTCTTGTAGTAAAAAATCCTTTACCGGCGTGGAACAATTCCCCACCGTCGTCGCCATCTGCGCTATTTGGCCATCAATGTCCTGAGTACTATTGCCTTCCACCAATAACCGATTAAACAATTCTCGAGCCACGGGAACAAATACTTCCTGATCAAAAGCGCTTTTTATAGGTACTCTTTGTAAAAAATCCTTTAAAATCCTTTTTCCGACAACCTGTTCCGCCAGCACTATGCGTATGCTACCATTCGTTTCCGTAATATGAAAATCATCTCCTCGTTTGAACATTTGAGAAGACAAGTCACCCAATGCATCCTCAATTGCAGCAGCTCGGTTCGGATACAACTGGTTCAGCACCTCGGTATGGGACGACAAGACATCACCTGGAATAAGGTTCATTGCCAAAACGTCTTCATGGATATTGGCGGCCAACCAGGCCCGCTGCCCCGGTGATAAGGGGTTGTCGCTTATATTTAAAGACTGCAAGTGAGGCAACTGTGCCAAAGTATCCGGAAGAGTATCGACCAACCTATTACTAATTAAGTTCAGTTCGTACAGAAGGTGCAGACGACCTATACTACTTGGCAACGTCTGTAAGCTGTTCCCCCCTAAATTAAGGCTAACCAAGCTTTCCATACTCCCAATATCTTCGGGCAGACCAACCAGCAAATTGTTCTCTAAATCGAGCCCCCCAACATCATCTAGTGTCACAATGCTATCTGGCAATTCGGTAAGGCGATTGTTATCCAAGCACAGTGTGACCAGACTGGCCAGATCTCCAAAGTCCCGCGGCAGGGATTCCAACTCATTTCTAGACAAATCCAGCTCTTCCAGCTCACCCAAATCGAGCATTCCTTCAGGAAGGTTCCCAAGTCGATTGCCTACAACGGAGAGTACCTTGAGATGCTCTAAATCCCCAATTTCATCCGGTAGAGATCGCAGCCCGTTATAGTCCAAGTTTAAATTTAGAAGCCCGGTCAACTCCCCGATCGCCTCAGGAAGTGGTTCCAATAGGTTCGTAGACAGATCAAGTTCTTTTAGGTGTTTCAATGCCTTCAGTTCTGGAATCAACACTTTCAGATCTTCAGATGTCAATCCTATATTCCCTAGATGCAATGGTATACCGGAAGTGTTTTTAAATTCCTCGATTTTCTCTCTGGCATTCTGTAGGGCACTCATACCTGATTTGTTTGTAATTATTGGAAGCAAAACATCCCCACCAAAAGGTAAGATTATCTTAGTAAGTATGTCAAAAGAACAGAAACCCCTAAGTTTCGGTAGAAAAAGAACTTAAGGTCTATCCAAATTAGGACATTAGAAGATGGGGTAAGCAGCTTGTTCCCCTTCCCTTGTTGGGGTATTTTAAAAAATTCATGAAAAATGCGAGATGTCCCATAGCCTTCGATACCAACAGTGTCGAATGGGTTTAAGCACTACTGTTCCGGTGCACGTTCCATCTCCATGGTAGCGATATGTGCAACGGTCTTCACCAACCGATCGTGGTTCTTCACAAAAGGGTTGGTCTTGTCCCAAACATACCCGGCCAAAACTGCACAAATCTGTTGTTTGATACTTTCGTTCGCCTTGCTATGAAAGAAGATGGTTTGCAGATTGCCCGTATACCATTCCTTTACATAGGTTGAAAAGACGTTTACTCCGTACATGATATACTCGGTATATTCTTTTTCCCAGTCGACGGTTTCTCCCTGTAGTTCGCGCGCGACTAACCTAGCCGATAAATAAGCAGACTCCGTCGCAAAAGTAACGCCTGAAGAAAATACAGGATCTAAAAATTCGGCGCTGTTCCCGGTAAGGGCAAACCCCTTCCCGTACAACTGTTTTACCGAGGCCGAAAAATTCTTTATTTGTCTTGGTTCAAACTTGTATTCCAACCCTTCAAACCGCTCGTGATAATAGGCCGAAAGCTTCATCATTTCCCGTAGCTTTTCAGTGGGGGTTCCTTCAAAAGAGTCCAAATACTCGATCGTACCCACATAGCCTATACTGCAATCTCCATTTGAAAATGGGATGACCCATAACCAAGTATCGGTATCGATTACATCAAAGGTAATCATGGTACCTTCTTTGCCTTCAGGCCTTTTTACATCCTTTACATGCGTAAAAATAGTGGCGTGTATAGGAATGTCAGAAGGTTTGTCCAACTTTAACAAACGAGGCAATACCCTTCCCCATCCACTAGAATCAATAATATATTTTGCACTGATTGTTGACTCTGCACCAGCTATGTCCTTGATTGTTGTGACAGAAGAACCGTCATCGGCAAAATCGACCCCCACCACTTCTTTTTCAAAATCAATATCAACTCCCCATTTCTGAAGTTCATCGGTTAAGGTGATATCAAAATCAGCTCTGGGCACCTGCCAGGTCCAACTCCAACCTTCACCATGCTTTTCACCGAAATCGAACTCACAAACACCATCTTTGCCCGTAACAAAACGAGCCCCCCTCTTTACCTCAAAGTTCTTCGCCTCTAAACATGGGAGCAAGCCTACCGCATCAAAATTATCCATACATCTGGGAATTAAACTTTCCCCGATGACAAAGCGTGGAAACCGATTTTTTTCGACCACTTTAATAGTAAAACCTTTTTTAAATAGGCACGCTGCAGCTACCGAACCCGACGGTCCGGCTCCGATAATAAGTACATCTACGATTTCATTTTTCATAGGTATCGGTTAAGTTGGTAAAGCGCTACAAAGTTAAAAATGGTATCAATTTTGATAGTAGGTTTAACCCTTTTGTTCCATTGTATCCAAAATTAAGGAATAGATTCGCTAATTATTATAAATTTGCGAACCAAAATCCCTATTTTTATTTACTAAAGTATCATTTATACCTGACAGAATCAACCATACATGCCGAAAATTAAAGGAAAGCTAGGAATACAAGATTTTTATAGTGTTATTTTTGAAGAAGAGTCCATAACGGTAGACGAAGCAGTGGTTGAGACCGCACAAGCAAGTTTTGATTTTCTAAAAGAATTCTCCAAAAACAAGATTATTTATGGTGTCAATACAGGTTTCGGTCCAATGGCCCAATACAAGATAAAGGACTCCGAGACCATTCAATTGCAATACAATCTAATCCGCAGTCATGCCTCGGGTACTGGGAACCCCATTTCACCAAAATATGTGAAAGCGGCCATGCTTGCCCGTTTAAACACCCTAAGTCTAGGGAATTCGGGCGTACACACTTCCGTGATCGAAGTAATGACGGCCTTGATCAACAAAAATATTACGCCCTTGATCTATGAACATGGTGGTGTAGGGGCCAGTGGCGACCTGGTACAGCTGGCACATTTGGCGTTGGTATTGATAGGCGAAGGAGAAGTATTTTACAAAGGGGAGCGCTTAACTACCAAGTCGGTGTTTGAAAAAGAAGGTATCGCGCCCATCAAAGTTGAGCTCCGAGAGGGGCTAGCATTGATCAACGGCACCTCGGTCATGACGGGTATCGGTGTTGTAAACACCATTTATACCCGGCGCTTGTTAGAATGGATGATTTGCTGCTCCTCAGCTATCAACGAAATTGTTGAAGCGTATGATGATCACCTAAGCCACGATCTTAACCAGACCAAAAAACACCTAGGGCAACGCGAGATCGCAAGGTCTATGCGAAGCCATCTTCAAGATAGTAACCTCACCCGAAAGAGGGAGCATCATTTGTATGTTGCCACAGATGAGGTGAAGGTCTTTGAAGAAAAAGTACAGGAGTATTATTCCCTGCGCTGTGTACCACAAATTTTAGGCCCGGTTTTAGATACCCTCAATGAAGTGGAACGCATCATGATCGAAGAAGTAAATTCTGCCAATGACAACCCTATCGTAGATGTTGCCAAGAAGAACGTATACCACGGCGGAAACTTCCACGGAGACTATGTTTCCCTTGAGATGGATAAACTTAAAATCGTAGTCACGAAGATGAGCATGTTGGCCGAAAGACAACTAAATTACCTACTCAACTCAAAATTAAATGATATTCTCCCCCCTTTTGTGAACCTTGGCACCTTAGGGCTTAACTTTGGCATGCAAGGGGTACAATTTACAGCGACCTCTACCACGGCCGAAAACCAAACGCTTTCGAATCCTATGTACGTGCATAGCATTCCGAATAACAATGACAACCAAGATATTGTCAGCATGGGTACCAATGCCGCCCTTATGACCAAAAAAGTAATTGAAAATGCTTTCGAGGTCGTTGCCATTGAGATGATTACGGTCGTACAGGCCATTGAGTATCTTCAAGTACAGGACAAAGTGTCTACCAAGACCCGAAAAATGTACGATGCGGTACGCAATATAGTTCCCCCTTTCAAAGAAGATGTGATTATGTATCCCTTTGTCAATGCAGTAAAGAACTATATTATCAACCATCAAAATAAAAAATCATGAACAAATTTTACATTCTTTTTTTCACGATATTCTTAAGTACTTTTTCGGTATTTGGGCAAGAGATTGCGCTGGTAAGGGAAGGGGACCGTTTTGGATATATTGACCCTACCACCGCCTATGTAATCGAACCGACGTTCAAAGATGCCAAAAGCTTTTCTGATGGCTTGGCGGCGGCCGAACGGGACGATTTGTGGGGCTTTATCAATGCCTCAGGGGATTGGGCCATTCAACCACAATTCGAAAAAGTAAAGTATTTTAATTCGGGGATCGCCATGGTCAATAAAGATGGGGAATGGCAATACATTACCAAATCGGGATCCGTTTTGGAAACCCCGGCAGCGGATAAACTCTATGACTTCAAGGATGGGGTTGCGATTTACAGAAAATTAGACAAAGTAGGTCTTATAGGAACGGATGGGAAACTAGTAGTCGAACCTATTTTCGAAACGATCAAGAAATTCAGAAATGGCCACGCCAAAGTACAAAAAGGAGTGTATTGGGGCATGATCAATAACAAAGGAGAATTCGTAGTCCCGGCAGAATTTGAAGAAATAGGAAATACGTATCACCCCAAAGGCGTCTTCGTAAAAAAGAATGGTGTTTTTGGTGTGTATGCCGATGGGAGCTTTCATCCGATCGACGGCGCCGATCGGGTTTGGAACTTTACGGGAGACTCCGGACTCACCTATGCCCGAAAAGAGAAAAAAGTAGGTTTTGTAAACAGCAAGGGAGAATGGGTGATCCCGCCGACCTTTGATAAAGCCAGGGCATTTTCCAATGGATTGGCGCCGGTCGCCAAAGGAAAACTATGGGGCTATATCAATCAAAAAGGTGAAATGGTCATTGAGAACAAGTACCGCGATGCGGAAGTATTCTCGGCGAACGGGCTCGCACCGGTAAAGGAAAAACGATGGGGCTTTATTGATACCAGTGGCAACTTGGTAATTCCTATGGAATACGATATTACGGCCGGACTAGCATTTTTAAGAGGTGCAGAACAGAAAGGTTTTAAAAACGGGTTGGCACGGGTAAAATCAAAAAAAGGATGGGGTTTTCTCGACAAAGACGGGAAACTGATTGGTGATAAATGGTTCGAAAATGCAGAACCCTTTGTAACGGTAAAATAGCTTCAAAACCAGAACATTTCGGAGAAATTGAACCAAGGTTCGCTTCCCTATATGTTCCCAAATAGTTTTATGGAAGAAAAACAAAAATACGCTTTGGTAACAGGAGGGTCCCGTGGCATCGGGCGCGCCATTTGCGAACAATTGGCAAAAGACTTGGATTATACAATCCTGATTAACTATAACAGTAACAAAAGTGCAGCTGAGGAAACCTTACAGTTGGTCGAAGCGGCCGGTGGAAAAGGACAACTCCTTTGTTTTGATGTGGCAGATGCGGATGCGGTAAAAACAGCTTTGGAAGACTGGCATGAAACACATAAGACAGGTGTAATAGAAGTCGTGGTAAACAATGCGGGCATCACCAAAGATGGCCTCTTTATGTGGATGACGCCCGAAGATTGGTCGAAAGTAATCAATACCAGTCTTAACGGGTTTTACAATGTTACCAACGCACTGATTCAAAAACTCCTTGTCAATAAATACGGTAGAATCATCAATATGGTGTCTGTATCGGGGCTAAAAGGCACCCCCGGCCAGACCAATTATTCCGCTGCAAAAGGGGCCGTTATTGGAGCAACCAAGGCGCTTGCACAAGAAGTTGCAAAAAGAAACGTTACTGTAAATGCCGTAGCACCCGGATTTATCAAAACCGATATGACCAGTGAGCTGAATGAGCAAGAGCTAAAGAAAATGGTACCGGCGAACCGCTTCGGAAAAGCAGAGGAAGTGGCACATTTGGTATCGTTTTTGGCTTCTTCGAAATCGTCATACATTACGGGCGAGATAATCAATATCAACGGCGGTATTTATTCTTAAAAAACCGATTGGGGCTTATGAAGAGAGTTGTAATTACGGGAATGGGTATTTATTCATGCATCGGCAAGAATCTTGACGAAGTGAAAACCTCTTTGTACGAGGGCCGTTCCGGTATTGTATATGACCAAGAAAGAGCTGATTTCGGGTACCGCTCCCCGCTTACAGGGGCGGTAGATGCCCCCGAACTAAAACCATTTCTCACAAGAAGACAACGCATTAGTATGGGCGAAGAGGCGCAATATGCGTATGTCGCCACCTTAGAAGCCCTTCAAAATGCAAAAATAGACCAGGAGTATTTGAACGCCAACGAAGTGGGTATTTTGTATGGAAATGACAGTACCGCGCGCTCGGTAATAGAGTCTATTGACGTTATGCGAGCGAAGAAGGATACCACTTTAGTGGGATCGGGCGCCATTTTCAAGGCCATGAATTCAACGGTCACCATGAATTTGTCAACTATTTTTAAGTTGCGCGGAGTCAACTTTACCATCAGTGCCGCCTGTGCCAGCGGATCTCATTCGATAGGTACCGCCTACCACTTGATCAAAAGTGGTTTACAAGAGTGCATCATCGCCGGTGGAGCACAAGAAATCAACCACCTGGCAATGGGTAGTTTTGATGGCTTGGGGGTTTTTGCCATGAATGAAACCACTCCCGAAAAAGCTTCTCGCCCCTTTGACAAAGACCGCAATGGGCTGGTGCCTAGTGGGGGCGCGGCATCACTGGTACTCGAGAGCTATGAATCGGCCATAAAACGAGGCGCTCCTATTTTAGGAGAAATTATTGGGTATGGCTTTTCTTCCAATGGCGATCATATTTCTACCCCGAACGTTGAAGGCCCCTCCCGAGCGATGACCCGGGCATTGGACCAGGCGAATATACATGCTGCCGATGTCGACTACGTAAACGCGCACGCGACTTCTACTCCCGTAGGCGATGCAAATGAAGCAATGGCCATTTTGGAAGTGTTCAAAGAAGGAAACCCTTACGTAAGCTCTACCAAATCGATGACCGGTCATGAATGTTGGATGGCAGGGGCAAGCGAGGTCATCTACTCGATGCTTATGATGCGCGATTCGTTTATCGCCCCGAACATTAATCTGGAAAATCCTGATGAAGTATCGGCCAATCTTAACATAGTTAAGAAAACCTTAAATAAAAAAATTGACGTATTTTTGTCAAATTCATTCGGATTTGGAGGTACAAATTCCGCTTTGATTATTAAAAAATGCTAGTAAAAGATGATAATGACCAAACAAGTTATTGTTGAAAAGATTGATGCATTCCTCATCGACGAATTTGAGGTCGATTCAGAAGAACTGACCCCAGGTGCAAACCTTAAGGAATCGGTAGGTCTTGATAGTTTAGATTTTGTTGACCTGGTAGTGGCCGTTGAGAGTAACTTTGGCGTAAAATTAGTCGGAGATGACTTTGTCAATATTGTTACATTACAGGATTTCTACGATTTGATCGAAAGTAAACTGGACTGACCCTCCAAACAACACCAATGAATGGCAGCGGAGTGGGAAGGAAAATCCAGAGGTACGGTCTTAGGGTATAAGATTTATATTTTCTTCATTAAGTACCTTGGCTTAAACGCTTCCTATTTTCTATTGAATTTTGTGGTGCTTTATTTTTGCTTCTTTTCTTCGAAAAGTACCAAAGCGATTTATAGTTATCTTAAAAACCGACAGGGGTATTCTGCCCTAAAGAGTTTTTTTAATATTTACAAAAGTTACTATCGATTTGGGCAAACACTCATAGACAAGACAGCCATTTCAGCAGGTTTCAAAGACCGGTTCACCTATGAGTTCGATGGGATCGAAAAAATCGAACAACTGCTTGAACAAAAACGTGGCGGTATCTTGCTGAGCGCTCATGTGGGAAACTTTGAAGTAGCCGAGTTCTTTTTAGAGGATGTCAATGCCATTAACAGTATTAGTCTTGTCACTTGGGACCAAGAACACCGGAAGATCAAGGAATATATGGAGAGCGTCACCTCCAAATCGGACATCAAGTTTATCTTGATTAAAGATGATATGTCGCATATCTTCGAAATACACCAGGCGATTAGCAAAGGCGAACTAGTTTGTTTCACTGGGGATCGCTATATTGAAGGCAGTAAATTTCTCGAAGAAACGTTTATGGGTGCCACGGCCCAATTTCCGATGGGGCCTTATTTATTGGCTTCAAAGTTAAAAGTTCCCGTACTTTTTGTGTACGTTATGAAAGAATCAAAAAAACATTACCATCTTTACGCTAGGAGTATTGAAGTAAAACGTGGTGATGCGCAAGGTATTTTAAAGGCCTATACCCAGAATTTGGAATGGATCTTAAAAAAATACCCGCTACAATGGTTCAACTACTTTGATTTTTGGAATGATAATAAAAGTAAATGAAAGAAGTTTTAGTAGTCTACTATTCCCAAACGGGACAGCTGTTAGATATCATTAACAACATTGTCGCGCCCTTGAAGGACGAAAATACCAACATTACCTACCACCAGATCATCCCAGAAAAACCATTCCCATTTCCCTGGAAAGAAGAGGTATTTATAAACGCATTTCCTGAATCGTACCTGCAAATACCCACACCTATAAACAGCCCGGATGCCACCCTAATGGCTAAAAAGTACGATTTGGTAGTATTGGGACACCAAGTATGGTATTTGACCCCATCGGTACCGCTCAATTCATTTCTTAAATCAGACGCTGCAAAAATAATACTGAACAACACCCCTGTTATCACGGTGATCGGTGCGCGAAACATGTGGTATCAATCTCAAGAAAAAGTAAAACGCCTACTGGTAGATTGCAAGGCAAAACTAGTTGGTAATATTGCCTTGATCGATAGACACTTGAACCATGTAAGTGTCATCACTATTCAACACTGGATGCTACGTGGAAGAAAAGACCGTTATCTTGGTATTTTTCCCAGACCGGGCGTCTCGGACAAAGACATCCAAGAGGCAACCAAATTCGGTGCGCCCATTAAAGAAGCGTTGCAATCGGGAACCTTTGAAAACCTTCAAAAAGAACTCCTGCTACTGGGTGCCGTAAAGATCAACCCATCACTGATCCCTACCGACAAACGCGGTAATGTTATTTTCTCAAAATGGGCCGCGTTGATTATGAAAAAAAGCAAGTCGGGCGCAGCAGTGAGAAAACGGTGGCTCACCGTTTTCAAATACTATCTACAATTTACGATATGGATTATTGCACCTATCCTTTTTATTGTATTTTTGCTGTCATATATTCCTTTTTATCGCAAGATTCAAAAGGATATCGCATATTATTCCTCCGTAGACCTGAGGTAGCCAAATACAAGTGAAATAGCAAAATAAAAAGCCCAAACAACCCTAGAAGTCAAAAGAGTTTCTATCGATTTCCCCTGACCAATTGGGACAATACTATATGAAAGACGTCTATATAACCAAAATAGCTAAGTTCTTACCAAACGAGCCTGTAGGAAATGACAAAATCGAGGAAAGGCTTGGTATCATTAACGGGAAACCTTCCAGAGCAAAACACATTGTGCTTAGAAGCAATAAAATCAAAACCCGTTATTTTGCCATTGATGAGGATGGTGCAGTTACGCACAATAATGCCCAACTTACCGAAAAAGCCATTCGTAATTTAGAGGATGACCATTTTTCTTTGGAGGAAGCGCAGCTATTGTCTTGTGGAACTTCGACACCGGATCACCTTTTACCTTCTCACGCCGCTATGGTTCATGGCCAGTTAAAAAATGGCAATATGGAAATCAATTCGGCCTCGGGAGTCTGTTGTTCGGGTATGAGTGCTCTTAAGTATGGATACATGTCATTGCGTTCTGGACAGCATCAAAAAGCGATCTGTACGGGTTCAGAAAGATCGTCCGCATTAACAAGGTCGCAAATGTTCGAGGAAGAAGCGGCCCACCTTGAAGAATTAGAAAACAACCCTATCGTAGCATTCGAAAAGGATTTTCTTAGATGGATGCTTTCCGATGGTGCAGGAGCCGTTCTACTTGAGACAGCGCCAAGAGGAGATATTTCGCTAAAAATTGAATGGATCGAAGGCTTTTCCTATGCACATGAAATGGAAACCTGTATGTATGCAGGTGGCGAAAAAATGGAAGACGGGGAATTGAAATCCTGGACCGAATACCCCGGTGATGAACGGAACCAAAAATCTGTCTTTGCCATTAAACAAGATGTCAAATTGTTAGGCGCAAATATTCTTATAAAAGCAGCGGATAGCTTAAAAAAAGCGTATACAAAACACAACATAAGCCCCGATGATATCGATTATTTTCTTCCACACATCTCAAGTTATTTTTTCAAACAAGGATTTCACGATGAAATGGAAAAAAGTGGTATTGGGGTTCCATTTGACAAATGGTTCTTGAACCTTGAAAAAGTAGGAAATATAGGAGCGGCTTCCATATATATTATGTTGGAAGAATTGATGAATTCCGGCACCTTGAAAAAAGGGGATAACATATTGTTATTTGTTCCTGAAAGTAGCAGATTTTCGTACATACATACGTACCTGACCGTGCATTGATGAATCTCCTCGAAAAACCCATTACGGACCGTACGCTTTTAGAGGGCCTTGTGCCGCAGAAACGGCCTTTCGTTATGGTAGATAAATTGTTTTATTTTTCCGACACCAAAATCGTATCGGGTTTTAAGATCCCCCTTGATAATCTTTTCACTTTTGAGAATCATTTTTTAGCGCCCGGTTTAATTGAAAACATGGCGCAAACAGTAGCGCTGCATACCGGATATAAATACTACCTAAATCAACAAGAAGCTCCCGTAGGCTATATCGGCGCAATCAAAAAAGCAATAGTACATTCACTGCCCCGGGCGGGTGCTGAATTAGAAACGACCGTGGAAATTCTTCATGACATCATGGGCATAACATTAGTGGCTGCCCACGTTCGCTGTGATGGAAAATTACTTGCGGAAAGCGAAATGAAAACAGCCTTGGCAACTTAAGTGGAACAGGTGCGACGCAACATAGAAATCCAAAAATACCTTCCCCACCGGGAACCCATGCTCATGACCAGTAGCATGCCTTTCCTAGACTCAAATTCGGTCGAAACTTATTTTGACATCGAACCTGGCTGTATATTTCTAAAAAACGACCATCTTTCAGAACCCGGCCTTATCGAAAACGCGGCCCAGAGCTGCGCAGCGATTGTTGCACAAAGCTATGTTGTCAAAAAAGAATCCGATGAAGTCATAGGAAAAGTCATTGCCTATATCAGTGCCATCAAAAAAGTGAAGATTTTTGATTTACCAGCTGTAAACGAGCGCATCATTACCAAAGGAAAGTTAATTTCTAGGTTTGATGACACCAATTTTAGCCTTTGTACAATGGAAGCTAGTACTTTTAGAAAAGAAGAATTAATCGTAGCTTGTACTTTCAACTTTTTAATACATGGGATAGACCCACGCTAATACAGAACCGGTGAAAAAGAAAGAAATACCACAAGATGAGAGTTTTTTCACAGAAGAACACGGCAAAGAACTCTATTACGCAGTAGACGAGGAAGGAAACTACACCACAGGTCTGAGCTCGGGATGGGAAGTAAAGACCATTGCCTTGAGCAATGCGTTGGAAGCAATCGAAGAACGTATTGCCGATGCAAAAAAAAGAGTTCATGAAAACAAGACCAGCCCAATCGAATATTATATGGAGGTCTGTAAAATGGAACTCCCCGTTCTGGCAAGCTATGTGGGTATGTGGGTATGGAGGGTAAAACGGCATTTTAAACCCGCCGTCTTTAAAAAATTAAGTCAAAAAACATTGGAGAAATATGCTACCGCCTTTGATATTACAGTAGAACAATTAAAAAACGTAGCACCCTGACACATGAAGATAGATTTTGAGCATAAACAGTCCGCACATTGCGAAAATGGCGTCGTTTCCAACCTAATGAAATTTAATGGGCATCAAGTGAGTGAACCAATGGTCTTCGGTATTGGTTCGGGTCTTCTATTCTGCTATTTGCCGTTCATAAAAATCAATTATGCCCCGCTGATTACCTATAGGGCAATGGCAGGTTTTATTTTTAACCGATTCGCAAAAAGGGTGGGGATTAAAATAAAAAGGGAAAAGTTCAAAGACCCTCAAAAAGCAAAGGAACGGTTGGACGAAAACCTGCAAAAGAACAATCCCGTAGGGCTCCAAGTCGGCGTGTACAATCTGGTCTACTTCCCCGATGAATACCGTTTTCACTTTAATGCACACAACCTCGTCGTATATGGAAAAGAGGATGATACGTACCTCATAAGCGACCCGGTGATGCAACATGTAACAACCCTCACTTCCAAAGAATTGGAAAAGGTACGCTATGCCAAAGGGCCTTTTGCGCCAAATGGCCATATGTATTATCCGATTTCGTTTCCGGAAACCCTCCACTTAGAAAAAGCCATTCGCAAAGGCATCAAACACACCTGCCGTGAAATGCTGGCCCCTGTCCCGATTGTGGGTGCTAAAGGCATAAAAACAGTAGCCAAGCTCATTCGTAAATGGCCCAAAAAACATGGGGCTAAAAAGGCCAATCATTACCTAGGTCAGATTGTACGAATGCAAGAGGAAATTGGCACTGGCGGTGGTGGCTTTCGCTACATTTATGCCGCTTTTTTGCAAGAAGCAAGTGACGTATTAAAAATTGAAGAACTCGCAGTGCTTTCCAAGGAGATGACACAAATCGGGGATCAATGGCGCGATTTTGCGCTCAGTGCCTCTCGAATTTATAAAAATAGAAGTGTTCAGGAAGATGCGTACAACAAGGTTGCAGATGAATTGGAGGCCATTGGTAACCGGGAAACGAATTTTTTCGGTAAACTGAAGCGGGCCATTTAGCAAAGGATCGCATTGTAACATGATTTTGCATTCTAATCTCTTGATGCAAATCAAAGAGGTATTAAAAGAAAACGTAACATTTGATTTCGACACAAGGGTCGAAGCAACCTGCCCAAAGGCAGCTAGGCACAAATCTCGATTATCGCGTCAATGATTGAAATATCCCATCTTTCTAAAAAGTATAAAGGCGCTACCAACTTTTCTGTGAGCGATTTAGATCTCACTATAGACAATGGTGAGATTTTTGGGCTCTTAGGTCCGAACGGTGCCGGAAAAACCACCCTTATCTCAATGTTATGCTCTTTGTTAAAACCTACTGCAGGAAGTTTTACCATCAACAATCTCGATTATAAAAACAATAAAAACCAATTAAAACAATTGGTAGGAATCGTGCCGCAAGAGTATGCCCTCTACCCTTCCCTGACCGCCTTTGAAAACCTAAAGTACTTTGGATCTATGTATGGTCTTCAAGGGAAAGGCTTAAAAAACAAGCTAACAGAACAACTCGAAATCTTAGGGCTTCTAGATTTTGCCCACCGTCCGGTGAAAACATTTTCGGGCGGAATGAAAAGGCGCCTCAATCTCATTTCCGGGATTCTACACGACCCCAAAGTGCTATTCCTCGATGAGCCTACCGTTGGCGTAGATGTGCAATCAAGGACGGTCATCATAGACCATCTAAAACAGTTGAACGCTAAAGGCACTACTATTGTATATACTTCGCACCACTTAAATGAAGCACAACACTTCTGCGATCGTGTGGCGATCATCGACCATGGGCAAATCGTTTGCAAAGGGGTACCCAAAACGCTAATAGAAGCACATAAGAATGCCCATCATCTAGAAGATTTATTTTTAATTCTTACCGGCAAAGCCCTGCGAGATCATGTATAAACTTTGGGCTTCCACATACAAAGAGTTTTTGCTCCTAACCCGCGACTTAGGTGGCCTAGCGGTGTTGTTCTTAATGCCCTTGCTCCTTGTTATTACCATTACTACAATTCAGGACGGGACTTTTAAAACGCTAGAGACTTCGAAAATCCCCATGTTGTTGATCGACAATGATCAGGGAGCCGTATCCCAAAATATCCAAGGAAATCTCAATAGTTCCGATCTTTTTGAAGTAATAAAGGGCAATAGCGAGCAAGAGGCACAAAAATTAGTGCAAAAAGGTGCCTATCAGTTGGCCATTGTTATTCCAAAAAATCTTTCAAAAGACTTGCAACAAAAGGTAAGCGACAATGTTGCCGAGATCCTATCGCGATTCGGGCTGGAGGAAGAGCATACGCCCGTGACAAAGAACGAACTACAACCGAAAGAAGTAACCCTTTATTTTGACCCGGCAACGCAGCAATCCTTTAAAAGTTCGGTACGGAGCACTATCAAACAAATGATTTCCCAAATTGAGAGTCAGACCATATACAAGGCTTTTCAAGAACAACTGACCGAAGATCCGTCAGAGGTTATTTTTGATACACGCCATTTTATAACTTTTAAGGAAATTGATCCAAACAATAACAAAAAACCACAGGTACCCAATTCTACACAACACAACATTCCGGCATGGACCCTTTTCGCCATTTTCTTTATCATCCTTCCCCTAGGCATTAATATGGTCAAGGAAAAAAACCAAGGTACTTTTGTACGATTACGTACGCAACCGGTATCTTATGCCACTGTTTTGGGAGGAAAGACCCTGGTATTCTTGACGGTATCATTGATCCAATTTGCACTTATGCTTTTAGTGGGCATCTACCTCTTTCCACTCATTGGTTTGCCCAAATTAGTTGTTTCGGGAAGGTTGCCACTGTTGTTCATAGTTGCTTTCTTCGCCGGTCTCGCCGCAGTAGGCCTCGGGCTTTTGTTGGGTACTATTGCAAAAACCCAAGAGCAGTCAGCTCCTTTTGCCGCCACCTTCGTGGTCATACTAGCGGCCGTCGGAGGAGTATGGGTTCCTGTTTTTGCCATGCCAAAGCTCATGCAAACACTTTCAAATCTCTCTCCGATGAATTGGGGACTCAATGCCTTTTATGACGTATTTTTGCGAAACGTTGGTTTTGTAGAAATCCTGCCCGAAATTGGGTTGCTTTTCGGCTTTTTTATCATTACCACATTAATTGCGCTACGCTACAATTCAAGAAAAAATGCCATCTAAGACCACTAAGGAAATCAGTTTTACAAGTGAAGTCAGGGTTCGATTCGCAGAAACCGACCCGCTGGGCATTGTCTGGCATGGCAACTACATACAATATTTTGAAGATGGGCGGGAAGCCTTTGGAAGGCATCATGGCATATCATACCTCGATCAGAAATCGCATAACTTTTCCACTCCTATTGTCGAATCGAAATGCGAACACAAACTGCCCCTTACTTATGGGGATGTAGCCACCATAGAAACTACCTACGTAGATTCCGTAGCCGCAAAAATGATTTTCAAGTATAAAATATTCAACCCCAAAGGACAGGTGGTGTGTACCGGACAAACAGTACAGGTATTTGTAGAATTGGGCGGGGAGCTGTCTCTGTTGATTCCAGATTTTTTCAGGGATTGGAAACTAAAAATGGGGTTGCTAAATGAGTGAAATATACCTATCACACAACAATGTAGTATCCAACTATGGTTTTGACTCGCTTGCAGCGGTAAACGAAATAAAGCAAGAAAAATCAAGCCTTCAGTTAATCGACGACTCTCAAATTCTATCCAAACCTGTTTGTACTTCCCGTATGGATACCGAAAAGTTAAAGGAAGCCTTTGCTCTTTTAAACCCCAGGGAATCATACACTCGTTTGGAACAGTTGTTGATCGTTTCGCTCGAAAAAACCATCAAAGCATCCGGGGTGCCGCTAAACGAACGAGTAGGATTGCTTATTTCAACGACCAAAGGAAATATAGATGTGCTCGATACGCAGAATCCCTTCCCTGAAGAACGGGCTTATTTAACTGTTCTAGGGGACAAAATCAAAGATTTCTTTGGTTTTCAACATGAGGCAATGGTACTATCAAACGCTTGTGTTTCGGGAGTTTTGGCTATCGCCGTAGCAAAACGTTTTATACAACAAGGCACCTATGACCATGTATTCGTAGTCGGTGGAGATCTGGTTACAAAGTTTATTCTATCTGGGTTCAACGCATTTCAAGCCTTAAGCGATGCTCCCTGCAAACCATACGATAAAGACCGGGTAGGCATCAATATCGGCGAGGTGGGATCTAGTGTACTGGTTACTAAAAATCCGAACGCCCTGGCAAAAGAATCAGTGGTAGTGCTCGGGGAAGCCTCTTGCAATGATGCCAACCATATTTCGGGACCTTCGCGCACAGGGGAAGGACTGTTTAGAAGTATTGAATCGGCAATGAAACAGGCGCGTATTTCTGCCTCCGAAATCGATTGTATTTCTGCCCATGGTACAGCCACCATTTTTAATGATGAAATGGAAGCGATCGCTTTTAACCGGGCCAACTTACAAGCCACTCCCATCAACAGTTTAAAAGGGTATTTTGGTCATACCTTGGGTGCATCGGGTCTTATAGAGACCATCGTGGGGATGCATTCCCTGCATCAAAACACTTTGTTTTGTTCCAAAGGTTTTGAAGAACTTGGAGTCTCCAAACCCTTGAACGTGATTGGCAAAACCACCCAAAAATCACTTGATATATTTTTAAAAACCGCTTCGGGCTTTGGTGGTTGTAATACCGCCACAATCTTTAAAAAAGTAGCATCCTAATGGCGACCAGGTATCATATAGAGCAGTATTGTAGAATAACGAATGGCCGTATTTCAAAAAACGGCGCCCTGGTTTTTGAAAGTGCGGAAACCGAATTCTCAGCCTTTATTAAAACAGCCTATAAGACACTGGGAATTGCTTATTCAAAATTCTTTAAGATGGATTCCTTAAGCAAACTGGCCCTTGTAGCGGCCGATTTGCTATTAGTTGAAGAACCGGAAAAAAATATGGCATTGGTCTTTTCAAACAACGCCAGCAGCCTCGATACCGACCGAAAACACCAACAAAGCATTCAAGATCCCGATGGCTACTTTCCGAGTCCCGCTGTTTTTGTCTACACCCTTCCCAACATCTGTATGGGAGAAATCAGTATTAAACATCGTTTATTTTCAGAAAACAGCTTTTTCATAAACAACCGTTTTCTGGCCGATAATTTGTTCGATTATACCAACAGCCTACTCGCTATGCAAAAAGCAGAAAAGGTGCTTTGTGGCTGGGTAGATTTCGACCATGGAAAATACGATGCCTTTTTGTACGTTGTAGCAAAGAATGGTACTTTTACCCATTCTAAGGAAAGCATAAATCAATTATACCAGACGATATGACCGATTTGAAACTAGAATTGAAGGAAAAAATTATCGAGCAGTTAAACTTGGAAGATGTATCTGTAGCCGAAATCGGTGATAAAGATCCTCTTTTCGGGGAAGGCTTGGGATTGGATTCTATCGATGCCCTGGAGCTCATCGTAATGTTAGATAAGGACTACGGCATCAAATTGGCCGATCCAAAAGAAGGAAAACAAATCTTTGAATCAGTAGAGACCATGGCGGCTTATATTACCTCCAAAAAGGCAGGCTAGTAGCTCCTCCTCTCAGAAAGCGTTCCTAGTAGATGTCCCTAATATAAAATTTCTTGTTAAAAGCAGTGCTTATTGGCAAAAGGGCGTTGCTAAAATTTCCCTAAAAAGATAGGATCTTCGTATTTTCGCAGCTGAAAACTTTTCAGTTTCAACTTCGCTATGGGTAAAGGTATTGCAATCACAGGTATGGGCGTTATCTCGGCTATTGGAAACAATGTTGAAGAGAACTACGAATCCCTGATATCCAAAAAGATAGGAATTACAAAAATCTCCCATATTGATACTGTTCATAAGAACGATATTATGGTGGGTGAAATTCCGACCACCAATTCGGTACTGGAAACACAGCTTGGACTTTCGCCCGACAGCTGGTCAAGAACCTCTCTATTAGCGGTAATTGCAGCAAAACAGGCCGTAACCAATGCGGGTATTACCGATATAAATGCTTTTAGGACCGGCTTGATTTCAGGGACGACCGTTGGCGGCATGGACAAGTCTGAACAATACTTTTACGAATACTTTGAAAACGACAAAACTTGGCATCATATCAACGGCCTGCATGCCGGTGATTCTACCCAAAAAATAGCGCTTAGTCTGGGGTTAAAATCGAGTTTTACTACCACTATCAGTACTGCCTGCTCTTCTGCCGCCAATGCGATTATGCTAGGAGCTCGTATGATCAAATCGGGACAGTTAGAGCGTGTTATTGTGGGCGGTGCGGATTGCCTTTCTAAATTTACGATCAATGGGTTTAAGACACTCATGATCTTATCCGACACCTACAATACCCCTTTTGATGATAACAGAAAAGGACTCAACTTAGGTGAATCGGCCGCATACTTGGTTCTCGAATCAGATGCAGTGGTCGCCAAAGAAAATAAGAAAGTCCTGGCCTATGTGAAAGGATATGGAAATGCGAACGATGCGTTTCATCAAACCGCATCCTCCGATAATGGGGACGGGGCGGTACTTGCGATGGAACAGGCGCTGAAAGTTGCCGGGCTCTCACCAGATAGCGTAGATTATATAAATGCCCACGGCACGGCAACTCCCAACAACGACCTCTCGGAAGGCCGTGCAATGAACCGTGTTTTTAATGGCAAGGTACCTGACTTTAGTTCTACGAAGGCTTTTACCGGGCATACCTTGGCTACCGCGGGAGCCATTGAAGCTGTGTATGCCGTATTAGCACTTCAAAACAACGTTATTTTCCCCAATCTAAATTTTAGAACGCCCATGCAGGAGTTCGACCTTTTACCCGAGACCGAATTAAAACAAAAAGAATTAAATGTAGTGTTATCGAATTCCTTTGGTTTTGGAGGAAACTGTACCACCTTACTATTTTCGAAAGAAGCATGAAAAAGCGCGTTTACATAAACAGTGTCGGTTCGGTTTCTGCTCAAAAGACATTTGAAAATACCTTATTTCTAGAGGAAATAACATCGTACAACGATACGACAATGGGTGTTATCAACCCCAACTACAAAGACTACATACCTCCTGCGGCAGCGAGAAGAATGGCCAAAGGCATAAAAATGAGCACGGTAAGCTCTAAAACGGCCTTGGATGAAGCGGGTCTTGACAATGTAGACGCTATTATCGTTGGCACGGGGCTTGGCTGCATTGACGATTCTGAAAAATTTATCAGTGCAATTATCGATAATAAGGAGCAATTTCTTACTCCTACCAGGTTCATTCAGTCATCGCACAATACCGTCTCAGGACAAATTGCTTTGGGCATTGGGTGTAAAGGATATAATTATACCTATGTAAACGGCGCCACTTCCTTTGAATCTTGTTTGATAGACGCTATGATCCAACTTCAGTTAGAAGAAGCCGAGAACGTTTTGGTAGGTGGTGTTGATGAATTAGTGCCCCACCATGTAAACACCCATCGCTTAATAAACCATATCAAAAAAATACCGGTAGAAAGCGCGCACCTGCTAGCGTCAAAAACAGAAGGCTGCGTCATGGCCGAAGGTGCACACTTTTTTGTCCTATCCGAAAAAAAGCAAGCTTCGACCTATGCCGAGTTAATTGGCGTACGCACCTATAATATCCTCGCTCAAAATCAGCTGGCACAAACGGTTACAGCATTTCTAAAAGAACATGAACTTAGCTCAGATGCCATTGATTTGGTCGTGCTTGGCTACAATGGTGATGTAACATTTGATCCGTACTACGACCTACTCGCCAAGGGGATGTTTGCCGATACTGCCCAAGCCTATACCAAACACTTGTCAGGCGAATACGATACTGCCGGCGGCTTTGCTTTTTGGTTCGCTTCCAAAGTAATGCGAACGGGCACTTTACCAGCGGTAGCGCATTTAAACAAGGTAGCGATTACGAAACCTAAGACCATATTGCTTTACAATCAGTATCGCGGGGAATACCATAGCCTCGTACTATTACGACAATGCTAAAACGACCTTTTGTAAACACTGCTGCTTTAGTCATTTTTGTACTATTGCTCATAGCAAATTACCTTACCTCCATTCCTTGGTGGGGGTTCGCATTGGTTCCCTTCGTTTGGTTTTGGATAACCCTATGCGGTTCTTTTTTAATCCGTTGGGATTACCATTTCCCATCGTTGCATGCCAATAAAGACATTTTGGAGAATAAGGTCGCCATTACCTTTGATGACGGCCCCAATGATTACTGCACGCCCAAAGTTTTGAAACTTTTGAATGATTACAATGCCAAAGCCACTTTTTTCTGTGTAGGCCAACAAGTAGAAAAACATCCGGAGATCTTAAAAGAAATCATTAAAGCAGGACACAGTGTGGGCAACCATACCTTTACCCATGCAAAATCGTTTGGCTTTTTTAGTTATAAGCAGGTCATAAATGAATTACAAAAGACTACCCTCCTGATCAAAAAACGCACCGGACTCGAGACCAAGCTGTATCGCCCCTGCTTTGCCGTTACGAATCCTACGATAGAGAAAGCGGTAAATACCCTAAAACTTCATTCCATTGGGTGGAGCGTACGCTCCTTGGATACCACTCCTCGACCGGCACCCATGGTATTAAAACGAATTACCTCAAAAATCTCAAAAGGGGATGTGGTGCTATTGCACGATACGAGCGACAAGACCGTGGCCGTTTTGGAACAGTTATTGTTATTTTTACAAGAGAAACAGTTGCAATCGGTTCCGGTGGATCAATTGCTGAACATTCAACCGTATGCTTAAACGATTTTTTTCCTTTTCAAACAGTACCCCTGAACGTTTGTTTACTTTCAGTCTCCTATCCTTGTTATTTTTTTCAGGAACGGCACTGGCTCAGATTCAAATGAGTACTGGGGAAGCAACTGCTTTGCGCGCCAAAGTAAAGGCGCAAGCGGAGGTTACAAAGACCATCAGCAGTGATTTCACCCAATACAAGCACCTTGATTTTCTTTCAAACGATATAAAATCTAAAGGCACCTTAGCCTTTAAGGCGCCAAACATTGTTAAATGGGAATACACAACTCCCTTTTCTTATTCGGTACTGTTCAAAGATGAGAAACTATTCATAAATGATAACGGCTCTAAAAGTGATATGGACCTTGGAAGCAACAAGGTTTTCAAGCAATTGAACCAGTTGATTACCGCCAGCATTCGAGGGGATATGTTCGATGATACCGCTTTTGAAATACGCTATTTTACCGAAAACAATAACAGCTTGGTTCATTTTATGCCAAAAGACGAGCAGTTCGCGGCATTTATTAAGGCATTTCATATTAATTTTAATAGTGAAGGTGAAGTAGAAGCCGTTAAAATGATCGAACCATCGGACGACTACACACAGATTGTTTTTAGCAATAGAATACAGAACCAACCCATATCCGATGCGGTTTTTTCTCATTAGTTTTATCTTGGTAATGGCAGGATGCGCGTCCTATCCAAAAAAAAATGGATTTGAAAAGGTTGAAGCTACCAATAGCCCTGTCCAAAACCCATATTTTTCAGATACATCCATCGATTATGTCTACAAAGCAAAAATTGATGTATTCGATACATCCTTTGGTGGTATTTTAGTCGTAAAAAAGCTCGGCCCGGCATCGCACCGTATTGCTTTTACTACCGAGATGGGGAATACACTGTTCGATTTTTCCTTTATAGAAGATCAGTTCACCGTAAATAGCATTTTAAAAGACTTGGACCGAAAAATCCTGATCAATATTCTACGAAAAGATTTTACGGCATTGATCAGAGAACAAAATACCCTTCAGGAACAGTATCAAAAAAACGATGAGTACCTTACCGCAACAACCATTTTGGGCAAAAAACACTTTTACTTGTATGAGAACGATCACTTGGCCCGAATTACAAGAATCGGGAAAGGTATTCCAAAAGTAGTTTTTCAATTTTCCCAAATAAATGATAACATTGCACACCAGATTAAAATTACCCATAGTAACTTTAAACTGACCATAGCGCTGAACGCTATTATGGATTAAAACATTGCATGTATGCTAATAGAAGGATTGTACAGTATCATCAATTTTGAGCAAGCGGCCCAAAATGTGACCGTATTGATAAAATTGCACAAAGAGCATGCCGTTTTCAAGGGACACTTCCCAGGAAACCCAGTAATGCCAGGTGTTTGTATGATTCAAATGGTCAAGGAGCTTACCGAAAGGGCCACCGGAAAAGAACTCTTTTTGTCGGTCGCATCGAACATTAAGTTTATGGCTATCATTAACCCTGAAAAAAATGATACCATACGGCTTACTTTGGCGATTTCAGAAGACGAAGAACTTATAAAAGTAAAGAACACTGTAAGTTTTGAGGATACTATGGCACTAAAGTTGAGTGCATCCTTTAAAATACTGCCTTGATTATGAAATGAGCCATAACAATTCTTACTACCAACCAAGATATAATGGCGCAGTACGTATGACCAGCGTAAAAGCAATAAAATTTAACAGATGAAAAGTGTCTTTTTCTTTTTAGCAATTCTAATTACCGCCTTCGGGGTTTCCGATATCTCACAGGTACGCCTACAATACAAAGAGGCATCTACCAATGCTGAAAAGACGAAGCAACTGTATGAAGACCTTGGTTCGATTACCAAAGAAAGTGATGTACTATTGATCGCTTACAAGGGTGCCGCAACTACCTTAATGGCTAAATACGCCAAGACTATCAAGGAAAAAAAGGCTTTTTTCAGAGAAGGGGTCGGGTATATCGAATATGCGGTAGAACAGGCTCCAAACAATGTAGAGATACGCTACCTACGGCTTAGTGTGAAAGAAAATGCACCTCGCATTACGGGCTATAAAAGACATATGGATAAAGACAAGACCTATATCTTAGAACATCTTGTGGAGGTTGAGAACCAAGAGTCGAAAAAATACATAAAAGGGTACGTCTCACAGTCCGATGTTTTTGACGCTGATGAGAAGCGAACTGTTTCAAAGCAGTAGTTTCTGTTGGGGCGTTAATCCGTATATTTGTTCCAAATGCGAAGCTTCCTAGCAAGCCCACCCGAACCGAAACATCGTGCTTACCAACGCTCCTAGCATTCAAGAAACCATGCAACAGCTAAATTGCTGTATTTTGGTGCCTACATACAATAACGAGGGCACCTTAAAAAGGGTATTAGACGGTATTCTCGAATACACAACAAACATTCTTGTCGTAAATGACGGAGCTACCGACGCTACGCCGGCCATCCTGAAAGAGTATCCGCAGTTACCTCAAATACACCTTCCCAAAAACAAAGGCAAAGGCAATGCATTACAAGTAGGGTTTAAAAAAGCGCTTACCTTAGGCTATGCTTATGCCATTACCATTGATTCGGACGGACAGCACTTTCCAGAAGATATTCCTGTATTTCTGGAAGCACTCAAAAACGGGAAAACCAAAAACGCGATTTACATCGGCGCCCGAAATATGGAGCAGTCCGATGTGCCTGGCAAAAGCAGTTTTGGAAACAAGTTTTCAAATTTTTGGTTCTGGTTCGAAACGGGGAAATGGTTGAAAGATACCCAGTGCGGTTATCGGCTCTACCCCCTAAAAGAGATAGCGCAATTACAATTGTTTACGCCCAAATTCGAGTTCGAAATCGAAGTAATTGTGAAGGCGGCCTGGAACGGCACCCTGGTTGAAAACGTGCCCATCAAAATCTCGTACGATGAAACGGAAAGAGTTTCCCACTTTAGAACAGTCCCAGATTTTACCAGAATCAGCATCCTAAATACCTGGTTGGTTATCGTAACCATTTTTTATATTAAACCCCGGAGTTTTATTCGAAAAATCAAAAAAAAAGGGGTAAAAAAATACCTGCGGGAAAACATTCTGCAACAGGATGATTCCCCGAAAAAGAAAGCGCTTTCCATTGCCTTGGGCACCTTTGTGGGTATTAGTCCGTTTTGGGGTTTCCACACCCTGATCGTTTTTACCTTAGCGGTCTTTTTAAAGCTGAACAAGGTCATTGCCTTTACCTTTTCAAACGTCAGCATGCCTCCTCTTATCCCATTTGTACTCTACGGAAGTTTACAAATAGGAATGTTTATTACCGGTAGCGAACTTTCCTTTTCAATGGAGAACCTCACCCAACCTAGCGAAATGATGAAACATTTAAAAACCTATGTTATTGGCAGCTTTATGTTGGCGACGATTACAGCAGCTCTTTTTGGCACAATCAGTTATTTGATGCTTACAATTATAGCAAAGAGAAAAATGGTGATCGATAATGGGTAGCATACTTCATAGGGCATTCCTTTTGATCCAGAAAAAGAAGTGGGCGAGCACTGGCGGCCTTTTGTTGCTCGTTTTTGGATTGCTGGCCATCGTACGCGGGATTACCTTTGAGGATGATATTACATCATTAATACCCGCAAATAATAATGCCAAACGTATTCAAAAGGTCTTAAAGTCGATTACCTTCACCGATAAAATTGTTGTAAATATTAAAAAAGGGCCAGAAGGCACCGTAGACGACCTAACAGCATATGCAACGGCTTTTTTAGACAGTCTTGAAACGAATAATGCAGCATTCGTTAAGAACGTTCAGGGAAGGGTAAATGATGATGATATTCCTAAAACCCTCGACCTCATCTACCACAACCTTCCTCTTTTTCTTTCACCCTCCGATTACGAACAGATAAGTTCAAAATTGTCAAAGGATAGTATTTCAAAAATAACCGAAAAAAACTATCAAACCCTTATTTCTCCCTCGGGAATCGTAGCCAAAAAAACAATTCTCAAAGACCCGTTGGGTCTATCTTTTATCGCTCTTAAAAAACTACAGCAACTGGGGATCGGTGATGATTTTAAACTGAAAAACGGTTTTCTTCTTGACAAGGAAGAAACAAATATTCTATTGTTTATCACCCCAACCTATGGCTCTAACGGCACGGATAAGAATATGCCCTTTGCCGATAATCTGTACGAATTACAGGCACAATTAAATAAAAAATACGGAACCAAAACCCAAGGAGAGTATTATGGAGCCGCCTTGGTTGCCGTAGCCAACGCCCAACAGATTAGAAAAGATATTCAATTTACCGTGAGTATCGCCATGACCTTGCTAGCATTGCTTTTGATTTTCTTCTATCGCAAGTTGGCACTCCCCCTCATCTTATTTACTCCAACCATTTTCGGCGTATTGTTAGCCGTTGCCTTTTTGTGTCTTTTACGTTCAAAAATTTCAGCCATATCGTTGGGAATCGGCTCGGTTTTACTTGGTGTCACCCTTGACTACGCCCTGCATATCCTTACACATATCAGGAATGGAAAGAGCTTGCAAAGCCTATACCAAGAGGTAGCTCCTTCTATTTTAATGAGCAGTCTTACGACCGCTTCCGCCTTTTTATGTTTGCTATTTTTGGAATCGCAGGCCTTACAGGATTTGGGGATTTTCGCCGCTGTAAGCGTCTTGGGAGCATCTTTATTTGCCCTATTGTTTATTCCACTGGTATACCGAACGGTGAAGACCACTACTAAAAAAACGGTATTGGACCGCTTGGCCGCCTACAACCTACACCAAACCAAATGGGCCATTGTATTGGTGCTAACGGTCACCATCCTAAGTACGTTTACCTACGGCACGGTCATTTTTAATAAGGACCTTACAAAACTCAACTATGAGCCCGAGCAGTTAATAGAGGCGAGAAAACGCCTTGAAAAGCTGACCGATATCAGCTCAAAATCGATTTATATTTCAACCTATGGGAAAACGCGCGAAAACGTGTTGCAAAAAAACGACTCCATTTATGAAACATTGAATCAACTTCAAGAAAAAGAAGAGGTAATCAGTTTTAGTTCTATCGGGGCCTTGGTACGTTCGAATGTGCAACAACAGCAAAAGATTGCACTCTGGAAGCAATTCTGGGGATCTGAAAAAGTGAATGCCGTTCGACAAAACCTACTAGAAAGTAGTGCTGGCTTTGGTTTTAAGGAAAGTACCTTTTCCGATTTTTATCAACTACTGGAGACGGATTTTGAGCCGTTGGAAATTTCTGATTTTGAGGTTGTGAAATCTTTCGCAGTAACCGATTATATTGTTGAAGATGAAAATGGTACTACCGTCACATCCTTGGTAAAGGTAGAGGGCGCGGCCATCGATAAAATCCGGGAACGGTTCAAAGAAGACCCTAACACCCTATTGATCGACCGGCAACAGGTCAACGAAACATTTTTAGGAAACCTTAAAAATGATTTCAATAGCCTTATCGGCTATTCCCTTATCGTGGTATTGCTCATTTTGGCACTCTTTTACCGAAGCCTCTCGCTGACCCTAGTGACCAGTATCCCCATATTTCTTACCTGGTTCCTTACCGTTGGGATCATGGGGCTTTTTCATATTGAGTTCAACATCTTCAACATTATTATTTGCAGTTTTATTTTCGGGCTTGGGGTCGATTATAGCATTTTTATCACCAATGGCCTATTGACCGAGTACCGTTCCGGTGTAAAAACGCTGGCCACTCATAAAACTTCTATAGTTCTTTCAGTAATAACCACCATTGCAGGGGTGGGGGTACTCATTTTTGCCAAACACCCCGTACTGTATACTATTTCGATAGTTTCATTGATTGGAATCTTCTGTGCGGCCTTCGTGGCTTTTACCATTCAACCCCTCTTGTTTCGACTGTTGATCGGCAGTCATACAAAAAGACCTATTCATCTTCGGTACCTACTTCATTCGCTGCTCTCTTTTGGGTATTTCGGAATAGGTGGATTTCTACTTTCTGTATACGCGTGGGTAGTTCTTAAAATTAGTCCTAAACAACGACAAAAACCGAATCTTGGTTTTCACAAGGTGATTTCCAAGCTCATGGGCTCCGTCCTCTACACCAATCCATTTGTTTCGAAAAAAATAAACAACCCCCATAAGGAAGACTTTGTAAAACCCGCAATGATCATTGCCAATCACACTTCATTTTTAGACATCTTATCTATCGGGATGCTCTACCCAAAAATCATCTTTTTGGTCAATGACTGGGTCTACAATTCCCCGGTTTTTGGTAGTGCCGCAAAATTGGCGGGAGCGTATCCCGTTTCCGGGGGGATTGAAAACGGAGAAGCCTTTCTACAAGAAAAGGTCGATCAGGGGTTTAGCTTGATTGCCTTTCCCGAAGGAACCCGATCCAGCACCAATAAGATCAAACGATTTCACAAGGGGGCATTTTACTTGGCCCAGCAATTTCAGCTCGATATTTTGCCTGTACTGATCCATGGAAATTCGGAAGTATTGCCCAAGGGAAGTTTTATTATTAGGGATGGGAGCATTACCATAGAACTGCTCCCACGAATCAAAACGACCGATCCGCAATTTGGCGGGTCCTATAAAGAACGTAGCAAGCAAATCGGCATTTACTTCAGAAACGAATTCCGGAATCTAAGAAATAGGATCGAAAAAGAATCGTATTGGCATCAGACCTTGTTGGAACATTTCCGATACAAAGGTGCCTCCATTTACAACACTATTAAAAAGGATCTGAAATCGAAAGGCGCCACTTACTTTGCACTTGGAAAACAGCTTGAAAAAGAGGATCGAATTGCTTATTTCTCCGATAGACACGGACAGTTAGCCCTGTTATTGGCCCTAGATGCCATAGATCGAAAAATATCTGTATTGCTAACGCAAGAAGCTTCCAAAGATCTCTTAAGGAACCACTTTTTAACCCAGCAGTATAGTAAAATTGAGGTAGTCAATGAATTGAATGAACTTTTTTTAGTGGAGCCAAGAACCTTATTGATTGATTCAGATGAATTTGACTATAGTTCGATTCAAGCAAAATCATTCGTTTCAATCGAAAATTTGATTATTTTAAAAGATGTAAAATTGCCTTCGAAAGAAGAGGCCATCAAACTTGATTTAAACCATCGAACGAACACCCCGCACTTCGTACTATTTACAAAATCCTAAATTGAAGAAGAATGCAACATCTAATTAGTGCTACAACATTATATAAACAGTTGAACGATCCCGATCTTATTATTTTGGACGGGACCATCCCAAAAGTCGTCGGAACCTCAAGCGCATCAGAAAAACGACGCATAAAAGGCGCTCGGTTTTTTGACATCAAAAAAGTGTTTAGTGATCCTGAAAGTGCTTTTCCCAATATGCTTCCTACAGCAGCGCAATTTGAAAGTGCCTGCAGAAAGCTGGGAATCGGTAAGAATAGCAAATTGGTTGCATACGATGATTTGGGCATCTATTCAAGCGCCAGGGTCTGGTGGATGTTTCGTACCATGGGACATTCTAATATTGTTGTGCTTGACGGCGGGCTGCCCGCCTGGGAAAAAGAAGGTTTTGAAACGGAACTTGCAACGGAACACACCTATAATTTAGGTGATTTCGAAGCTACCTTAAATCAGGATGCAGTAAAAAATTTCGAGTTTGTACAAACCAATATTTCAAGTAAGGAAGCATTGGTCATCGATGCGCGTTCCGCAGATCGTTTTCATTCCCGAGTGCCCGAACCAAGGGCCGATCTACGAAGTGGTACCATTGAAGGTGCCATCAATATTCCCTACTCCGATTTGTTAGAGGATGGTAAATTCAAATCAAAAGAACAATTACAGGAAGTATTCGAGCCCCTCGTTTCAGAAAAAAGACCGCTTGTTTTCTCATGTGGCTCGGGCATCACTGCCTGCATCGTTTCCTTGGCAAGTGAATCGTTTTTACAGAACCCTAAGACGGTTTATGATGGTTCCTGGACCGAGTATGCCCTGCGCACGGACTAAGAGGAAAAAAGGTTTTATGCTAGCCTACAAAGTGATAACTTTATGGGGATACTACCTCGGAACAAAAAACGGGGTATTTATTTAAAAAAAAGGAATTCGGAGCAAGCGTGCCCGCACATTTGTCGGGCAGATTTATATCTCGATTGTTGAATAAAAATTACAACGAATAATGAAGGAGCACTACGATGTGGTGATTGTTGGTAGCGGAATGGGCGGCCTCGTGGCGGCCAATATTTTGGCCCGTGAGGGAAAGACGGTGTGTGTACTTGAAAAAAACAATCAATACGGGGGCAACCTGCAGACTTTTGTTCGGGAAAAGACCATTTTCGACACGGGGGTGCACTATTTGGGCGGACTCTCTGAAGGGCAAAACCTCTATCGGTACTTTGACTATTTAGGTATTCTAGAAGGCTTGGAGTTTAAGCAACTAGACGTCGAAGGTTTCGACATCGTTACCTTTGACGATGACCCGGAAGAATACCCGCATGCCCAAGGCTATACCAATTTTGAAAACAGCCTTATTAGACAATTTCCGGAGGAAGAAACCGCGATTCGAACCTACACGGCCAAACTTCGCGATACCTGTGAAAAATTTCCACTTTACAATTTAAAATTAGGGAAACCGTATTATGAAGATTCGGATATGTTCGAGTCTCCCGCCAAACCCTATATTGATTCTTTGACCAAGAATGAAAAACTGCGGGCGGTTCTAGCGGGTTCGAACCTATTATATGCCGGCGATGCCGAGAAGAGTCCGTTTTATGTGCATGCCCTTTCGGTGAACTCGTATATTGAAAGTGCGTACCGTTGTGCCGATGGAGGAAGTCAGATTACCAAACGCCTCATTCGAAAATTAAAGGAACATGGCGGTGATGCCTTTAAACATCAAGAGGTGGTTACTTTTGAAGTAATGGATAAAAAAGTAGTTTCGGTCACCACCAAAACGGGCGCCGTGATTAAAGGAGACCTTTTCATATCGAACATTGAACCAAAAACCACTGTAAAATTGGTTGGTCCGGAGCATTTTCGAAAATCATACGGGCGGCGTATCGAGCAAATAGAAAGTACCATTTCAGCTTTTAGCATCCATATCGTCTTAAAGCCCAAAACCTTCCCTTACCTAAATAAAAATTATTACCATTTCAAGAATTACAATGCGGTTTGGAACGGGCACCAGTACACCCAGGAAAGTTGGCCAGAAACGTATATGGTAAGTATGGGCGTGCGCAAAAAACAAGATGAATGGGGCGACCAGTTAACGGCCATCAGCTATATGCGATATGAAGAGGTCGCACCATGGGAAGACACTTTCAATACCGTTGCCAATAAGAACAGTCGTGGTGAGACCTACGAAGAGTTCAAGAATAACAAGACCGAGATTTTTATACAAGAATTGGAGAAAAAATTTCCGAACATTCGAGAATGCATACAATCGATCCATACTTCTACTCCACTATCGTATCGCGATTATATTGGTTGCAACAGGGGATCCATGTATGGGTACGTGAAAGATGTGAACAATCCTTTGAAATCATTTATATCGCCCCGAACACGCATTCCAAATCTATTTTTCACGGGGCAGAGCCTCAATATGCACGGAATCTTAGGCGTCACTATTAGTGGGGTACTTACGTGTTCTGAAATTCTGGGAGGAGAATATCTGTTGACCAAGATTACAGGAGAAGACAGCAAAGTACAGACTACAGGCTAGATTAATTTTTTGGGCTTAGCCTGTGCTCAATATTTGAACGAAAGCAATAATGGGACAATTTAAAACCACCCCCGTACCTCGGGTAGCGAACATTTCGAAAAAAGACTTTGTAGAAAATTTCTACAAACCTCAGCTGCCCGTATTAATTACAGGACTTACCAAAGATTGGCCCGCCTTTGAAAAATGGAAACTAAGCTACGTACAAGACCGGGCAGGCGACCAGATCGTACCCTTGTACAATAACGAACCCGCCAAGGACAAAGAAAGTGTCTACGCTCCTGTAAAGGAGATGAAACTCTATGACTATATCGAGCTTTTAAAGACCAAACCTACCGATCTACGTATTTTCTTTTACAATATTTTAAAAGAAATGCCAGAATTGCTCAAAGACTTTGAGTATCCGGATATTGGTCTTAAATTTTTTAAGCAACTGCCGGCCCTCTTTTTCGGAGGGGGAGAAAGCAAGGTATTTATGCATTATGATATTGACCTACCCGATAGCATGCACTTTCATTTTGACGGGGATAAGGTGGTAAACCTCTTTTCACCCGCGCAAACCAAATATCTTTACAGAGTACCGTTCTCGATCCACAACATCGAATCGATCGACATGGACAATCCTGATTTCGACAAATATCCTGCACTCCAATATGCCGAAGGGATACGGGCGGAGATGAAACATGGCGATGCACTCTATATGCCTAGCGGGTATTGGCACTCCATTCGATATTTAAACGGTGGTTTTTCAATGACGTTGCGGGCACTTCCCAGAAAACCTGGCCGCTTCGCCAATATGTTGTACAATGTATTGATCATGCGAAACTTTGATAATTTTACACGCAAGTATTGGGGTCAAAAATGGTTGGATTACAAGGAAGAATTGGCCATTAAACGTACAGAACGGAATGTAACCCCTTAGACAAGCACCGGTAGATTCATGTGGAATAGTTCCTTCATAAAAAAGTATTTCTTGGCCATCTTGGTGGCGAATCTGCTCACGAGCTGTGGAGTAAAAAAATCGCTTCAAGACCTACCGGATATAAGTAGCTACAAAACAGAAATTCAAGCTCGAAACCAACTTTCGGATTCAACCTTTATCTTGGGCAATGACTTTCTTACCAAGAACAAACAAGGTATCTGGGAACTCTATGTGAGTGGAAATCCTTTGGAAATAGGCCTAAAAACAGGAAGTCTCACCCAAGAGCTTTTTAATTTTCAAGAAGCCACCTTCATCGATAAAATCAATGAATTGGTTCCTTCAGAAGGGAAGCAAAAATTACTTAAAAAGTTTTTGGCATGGTACAATCGAAAAATGTATCTAAACATTCCCGAACAATACAAGACCGAGATTTACGGCATTTCCCAATATGCTTCCAAAAACTACGACTACATCGCAGCACCCTACCCGAGAGTTCTTTATTTTCATGGAGCACATGACATAGGGCATGCCCTGCAAGACTTAGCGCTGGTCGGCTGTTCCTCATTTGCCGCCTGGGGCGACCAAACGGCAGATGGCAAATTGCTCATTGGTCGAAATTTTGATTTTTATGCGGGTGACGACTTTGCAAAGAACAAAATCATTGCCTTTGTTTCACCAAGTAAAGGACACAAGTTCATGTCGGTTACCTGGGGCGGATTTATAGGGGTGCTCTCGGGAATGAACGACCAAGGGCTTACGGTGACCATCAACGCAGGGAAATCATCCATTCCCCTTGTGGCAAAGACGCCTATATCGATCGTAACACGTGAAATATTACAGTATGCGTCCACGATTGAGGAAGCGATCGCGATTGCCAAAAAAAGACAGGTGTTTGTATCCGAATCTATCTTTATTGGAAGCGCTAAGGATAAAAAAGCCGCTATTATTGAAGTATCACCTAAGAAATTCGGGGTGTATGAGGTAGAAAATTCAAATCAGCTCATTTGTTCCAACCACTTTCAAAGTGCCACATATGCCGACGACAAGGACAATCAAAAACATATTTTGGAAAGTCATTCGCAATACCGATACGAACGTATGGAAGAATTATTGGGGGAGCAAACTAAAATGACGCCTGAATTGGCGGTTGATTTGCTCCGAGATCGCGAAGGTCTTGATGAGAAGGCTATCGGTTATGGAAATGAAAAGGCCCTGAACCAATTGATGGCGCACCATGGGATTGTTTTTCAACCCGAAGATCTTTTGGTTTGGGTGTCTAGCAACCCCTATCAATTAGGAACCTTCGTGGCCTATGATTTGAAAGAAATTTTCAAGACAGGAAATACGAACCCCCAAGCCCTATCGGTTTCGTCTAAAGCCTTGAATATTGCAAAAGACCCCTTTTTGGAAACTGTAACATACCAAAACTACGAGCGTTATCGCATCTTATCACGACAGCTAACGAAAGCCATCGCCTCCAAAACCGACTTGGAACCAACACTGCTCAATGAGTTTCGAAAAAGTAATCCCGAGTTTTGGGAAGTACATTACCTGATTGGCCGCTACAATTATGACAAAGGATACCATAGGGTCGCCTTGAACAACTTTCTTACGGCAGCAACAAAAGAAATCACCACCGTTCCAGATCGAGAACGGGTAGAACGCTATATTCGCAAATTAAAAAGACGATTCCCTTGAGTATTCCTACCATAGAACAAGCATCCGCAGCCGAAATACAGGCCTTTCAAGAAACCAAGTTGAAGGCCTTGTTAGCATACGTCAATCAACACTCCCCTTATTACAGAAGGCTTTTTAAACAACATAAAATAACGATCGATTCCGTTTCATCACTGGCGGATCTGTCACGGATCCCTACGACCTCTAAAGATCAGTTACAGCAATACAATGATGAATTTCTATGTGTGCCAAAAAACAAAATCATTGATTTTGTGACTACTTCAGGCACCTTGGGAGAACCGGTAACCATTGGCCTTACCGATAAAGATTTAGACCGCCTGGCATACAACGAGGCAATATCTTTTGCTTGCGCCGGCATAGGAGAAGATGATATTTTACAACTTACCACCACCATGGACCGCCGATTCATGGCAGGTTTGGCCTATTTTTTGGGCGTACGCAAACTTGGGGCCGGTATTATCCGCGTAGGGGCCGGTATTCCCGAGCTACAATGGGATACGATTCTAAAGTTCAACCCTACCTACCTGATCGTAGTACCCTCTTTTTTACTGAAGTTGATTCAATACGCCCAAGCAAAAGGTATTTCGTTACAAGACTCGGGAATCAAAGGAGCCATTTGTATTGGAGAGCCCTTGCGCAACCAGGATTTTTCTTTGAATGTACTTGGGCAAAAAATCAAAGCCCATTGGGATATCGAATTGTATTCTACCTACGCCTCTACCGAGATGAGTACTGCCTTTACGGAATGCAGCGAACAAGCGGGCGGCCACCACCATCCTGAATTGATTATTGTAGAAGTATTGGATGAAAACGAACAGCCCGTACCCAACGGAAGCGAGGGAGAACTGGTCATTACCACTCTAGGTGTTGAAGCCATGCCCTTGGTACGGTTTAAAACGGGCGATATGGTCGTGGCACATACAGCCCCTTGCGCTTGCGGCAGAAACAGTTTACGATTGGGTCCCGTACTGGGACGTAAAAAGCAAATGATCAAGTATAAGGGGACCACCCTGTACCCGCCCGCCATGCACAATGCATTGAACGATTTTAATGAAGTCATCAGTTTTGTAATAGAAATCTATCAAAACGAGATCGGTACCGACGAAATTCAGATTAAAATCGCTGCACAAACACCCACAGATACCTTACTGGACCAAATAAAAGACCATTTTCGTTCAAAACTTCGGGTTACCCCTACCATTGTATTCAGTCCCCTTGCCGATATTGAGAAAATGCGTATGTCGAAACTAGGAAGAAAACCCATCAGCGTAATAGACCATCGAAATTGACCCAATGAACATAGGAATCGCGCAAATAAAATCATTCAAAGGGGACATTGAAAAAAGTATGGCCCGTCATATTGAATTGATTGAACGTGCGATCGATATGGGTGCCGATGCCCTCTTTTTTCCAGAACTTTCGATCACGGGCTATGAACCTGCATTAGCCCACGAGCTAGCCGTTGCGCCCGAAGATTCACGCTTTGTCTGTTTTCAAGAATTGAGTGATGCCCATCAAATCACCTTGGGCATTGGCGTGCCGACCATTGCGGCAGCTGGAATTCATATCAGCATGCTCATTTTTCAGCCTAGACAAGCCAGGCAACTGTACTCCAAACGACATTTGCATGCCGATGAACTTCCCTATTTCATACCGGGTGAATCCCAACTTTTCATGATCATTGAAGATCAATGGATCGCCCCGGCCATTTGCTATGAATCTTTGTTGGAATCACATGCAATGGAATGTGCCAATGCAAATACGACCATATACTTGGCCAGCGTTGCCAAAGACGAAAATGGCCTTATGAAAGCCCAACAGCATTTTCCCAAGATTGCAAAGAAGCACAATATGACCGTCTTGATGGCCAATGCCATTGGGCCCAGTGATACGTTCAATGCAATTGGAAGCTCTGCCATTTGGGACAATCAAGGGGACATGAAGGCACGGTTGAACGATACTGAAGAAGGGATTCTTTTATACAATACCAGAACAGAAAAAACGAGCCTCGCACAACTACCTTAACATGCATAAAAAAAATCAACTCCGTAACTTCCTTGGTTCGGTTTTGCGTTATCACCAGAAAAATAGGACGTAGCATGCTCCAAGTAGGACGGTGGTCATTTAAACCTTAAAAAGCATCCCTCATTTGGTTTTCTTAGCCGCTATTTATTTCATACTTTAAAGGCTAAATTCTCTAGCGATGCGTTCACGTTTGTTTGTTGCCATTTTTTGTTTTGCAGGGAGCATGGTTCTTGCTCAAAAATCCAAACCACTGGTAAACGAAACCCGGCTCGAAAAACGCATTTTCGAATTGGCCAACTACGGTCTTCAAGCAAATGGCGAAACCGAACGGGTCGCCTTTAGTGATGCAGATATTGAAGCCCGAAAATGGGTAATGAATACCATGGTGAACCTTGGGCTTGAAACCTACATTGACTTTGCCGGTAACATCATTGGTCTTCGAAAAGGTAAAAAAGCCGATTTAAAGCCGATCTCCTTCGGGTCGCACATAGACCGTGTTCCGAACGGTGGAAATTATGATGGCTGCGTGGGATCCATGGCCGCCCTAGAGGTCATACAAACATTGAACGAACATAACATCCAAACCAAACACCCTTTGGAAGTAATCATCTTTTCGAACGAAGAAGGGGGTGTCATGGGGAGCCGCGCCATGAGCGGGCATTTAAGCCAAAAAGCTTTTTCGGTAGTAAACAGTACCGGTTATTCCATGGGGGAAGGTATTGTGCGATTGGGAGGGGATACCACTCGAATTGCAGCTGTAAAGCGCGAAAAAGGGGCAATGGCCGCCTTTTTGGAGCTGCATATAGAACAAGGCGGTATTTTGGAACAAAAGGGACTCGATATCGGAGTTGTTGAGGGTATTGTGGGTCTCAAATGGTGGGATGTGGAATTCAAGGGTTTTGCCAATCACGCTGGTACCACTCCCATGAACGCACGCCAAGATGCCTTATTGGCCGCTGCACAGTTTATCATTGCCGTAAACGAGATTACAAATAGCTTTGAAGGCAGTCAAGTAGGTACCGTAGGTCGGATCAAGGCCGAGCCCGGAGCTCCGAATGTGATTCCTGGAAAAGTTACGACGAGCCTTGAAATTCGAGATCTTTCTTCTGAAGTAATTGAGAAGGTATTCCAGGCAATCAAGACCAGGGCATCTGAAATTGCGGAGGCGACGAATGTTACGATAGAATTTATTCCGTTGGATACGACAGCGGCTCCCGCTCTGACAGATGTTACCATTCAACAACACATCAAAAAATCGGCTGAAAAACTAGGGCTTTCGACCCATAAAATGCCCAGTGGCGCAGGGCATGATGCTCAAGATATTGCGTCTATCGCGCCTACCGGAATGATTTTCGTTCCCAGCAAAGACGGTATCAGCCACTCCCCCAAAGAATTCACCTCCCCCGCAGCTATGGCCAATGGTGCCAATGTATTGTTACAGACCCTATTGGTCTTAGATAAAAAACTGTAATCGCACGAAGATGGAAAAACCAATTCCTGTTCAGGTCGAACACTTGTTCGACACAGATACGAGCACTTTATGGGCAGCACTGACCGAAGTACGACAAATGCGGCAATGGTACTTTGACGCCATCCCCGATTTTAGCCCCCACCTAGGTTTCAAAACCCGGTTCAACGTACAGTCGGGCGGACGCGATTTTCCACATGTTTGGAAAGTGACCGAAGTCATTCCCCTTCAAAAAATAAGCTATGACTGGGAAGTAACCGGTTATGAGATCGATTCCTTTGTGACCTTTGAACTGGCGGAAAAAGCATCAAAAACAAGTTTAACCCTCAACTGCTACGGTATCGAAAGTTATCCGGACAACATTCCCGAGTTCACAAGGGAAAGCTGTCATGCCGGGTGGACGTATTTCATCAAAGAAAGCCTACCCAACTATATCAATTCATTACCCCACTAAACCATTCAACCAGTACTGCTACCAATGACTGTTAAATTAAACAACCGTATCTAAATAGAACCAATGAAAAAACCACTACTTCTCGGATTCTTACTATTATTCATAAGCAGTACAATTGGCTGTGCGCAGACGACCGATGATATTGTGCTTCAAATACAAAAGGAAGCGAATGACAACTCACAATTGGAGCAACTGGCCTATGAGCTAATGGATGTTATCGGCCCTAGATTGGTAGGGACGCCTCAAATGAAAAACGCCCATGATTGGGCAGTGGCCACTTATGCAAAATGGGGCATTGAGGCAACAAACGAAACATGGGGCCAATGGCGCGGCTGGGAACGGGGCATTACCCATGTTGATATGGTCTCTCCACGGGTGGTTTCCCTAAGCGGAATCCAGCTTGCTTGGAGCCCTGGCACCTCCAAAAAAGGGATTACCGCCAGTCTTATTCAATTACCAACAGTTTCCGACTCATTGGCCTTCGTAAAATGGCTGCCAAAAGTAAAAGGGAAGTTTGTACTTGTTTCGATGCACCAACCAACTGGCAGGCCCGATTCTAATTGGGAAGAATTCGCTACCGAAGAATCCTTTGAAAAAATGAAGACCGAACGCGAAACGCAACGAAAAGCTTGGCGAGAGAATCTAAAAAATACGGGCTATACAAGTCGAAATATCAATAAGGCATTGGAAGATGCAGGAGCGGTAGGCATTATTCAATCCCGTTGGTCAAGAGGGTTTGGCGCCAATAAGATTTTCAGTGCAGGAACCAAAAAAGTACCTGCAATAGATCTCTCTTTGGAAGACTACGGTATGTTATACCGAATGGTATCAAAAGGGGCAAGTCCCGTTATAAAGGTTGTTGCCGAATCAAAAGAATTGGGAACAGTGCCTACTTTCAATACCATTGCTACCATACCCGGAAAGGAATTACCCAATGAATATGTTGTGCTTTCGGCCCATTTTGATTCATGGGATGGTGCCACTGGTGCCACGGATAATGGCACCGGCACCATTACAATGTTAGAGGCTGCCCGTATTTTGAAAAAAGTATACCCCAACCCGAAGCGAACCATTGTAATAGGTCATTGGGGCAGTGAGGAACAAGGTTTGAACGGCTCCCGAGCCTATGTCGAGGACCATCCCGAAGTCGTGGAAGGGCTACAGGCACTCTTCAATCAAGACAACGGCACTGGAAGAGTGGTACGCCTCTCAGGGCAGGGTTTTTTGAATGCATACAACTATTTAGGGCGTTGGCTTGAAGCGGTTCCCAAAGACATTAGCAAGCATATTGAAACGACCTTTCCCGGGAATCCCGCAGGTGGCGGTTCTGACTACGCCTCTTTTGTTGCCAAAGGCGCTCCTGCATTCTCATTGAGTTCTTTGAGCTGGAGCTATTGGGACTACACCTGGCACACCAATCTAGACACCTACGACAAAATTGTTTTTGACGATGTGCGCAACAACGCCATCTTAACGGCCATCTTGGCCTATATGGCCAGTGAAGATCCCGAACGAACCTCGAGGGAAAAATCGGTTTTAGGCATCAATCCTAGATCCGGTAAAAAAGGGGTATGGCCTGAAGCTAGGAGTCCCAACCGCGATGGAGGTAAAAACTAAAATAGTGCGTGAATGAAGCAAGCTTTCCCACCAAAACTACGTTCCTGTTGGCACCCTGTTGCTTATAGCGATCAGCTTACCAATGCTCCCTATGGCACCTTTTTGTTGGACCAAGCAGTCGTCATCTGGCGCGATTCGAACCAGCAGGCACATGCCATGCGCGACCTATGCATTCACAGGGGTACTGCCTTATCGCTCGGGTGGATCAAAAACGATTGTATTGTTTGCCCCTACCATGCATGGGAGTACAATAACAAAGGAGCTTGTGTTCATATTCCGCAGGCGCCCGACATCGAGATTCCAAAAAAAGCAAATACCCCAATTTATCATTGCAAAGAAAAATTCGGCTTGGTATGGGTCGCGTTGGAAAAGCCCCTGTATTCCCTACCCGAGATTCCCGAGTTTGAAAATGATGGCTGGAAATTAGTCCAAACGGGGCCTTTTGATTGGGATAGCGACGCTTCGCGGCAGACAGAGAATTTTACCGATTTTGGGCATTTCCCATGGGTGCATCCCGGTCTCTTGGGCGACCCGGAACGACCTGAAGTACCCCCATGTACCGTTCAACGCAAAGGAGCGGTTTTGCATTATTCCATTGTGCGACCAGAAGCGCCCAACCCCGATGATTTTCCTGTTTTTGCCAATGAAGAGGTCGTACGACCCGAACGAAAAAGCGTGTACCAATTACATTTGCCCTATACCATTGTACTTCGATTGGGTTGGGGCGGTGAAGAAGGCATGGTTTATTTTTTTGTTTCCCAACCTATTTCCAACACTAAATGCCGGGGGTATTGTATTATCGGCCGAAACTATAATACAGATGAGCCAGATACCATCCTTCAGAATTTTGAACAGGTAATTTTTGACCAAGACAAACGCATTGTTGAATCACAAAGACCACAACAGGTGCCCTTTGATCTTAACGAAGAATTGCATTTAAATTTTGATGCGGTCGCCATAAGTTATCGCCGAGCAATGAAAAAAGAACAACTCACGTAAGAATACGATTTAATAAAACAACCAATTGAACCATATGAAAAATTTAAGACTAGTACTGGCTATTTTGCTCCTGTTACCCATAGGTATGCAGTCGCAACGAAAAAAAAGAAATGCCAAGGCGATACCCCAAATAGTACATGATTCCCTTTTTCATGGCTTGAAATGGCGTAATATCGGTCCGTTTCGCGGTGGCCGTAGCGTTGCCTCCACAGGCGTCGTCGGGGAGTCAATGACCTACTATATGGGCACCGTAGGAGGTGGTATTTGGAAGACGGTCGATGACGGCATTCGCTGGAAGAATGTTTCGGATGGCTTTCTAAAGACCGGTACGGTAGGCGCCATCGCCGTTTCGGAAAGCAATCCCAATATCGTTGTTGCGGGTATGGGCGAGCACGCGGCACGTGGGGTAATGACCTCTATGGGAGATGGGGTATACAAATCTACGGACGCCGGGAAAACCTGGAAACACATCGGGTTGGACAAAACCCGCCATATTTCTGATGTTATTATTCATCCCACCGATCCCGACATCATCTTTATTGCCGCACAAGGCGCCCAGTACGGTCCTAGCGGGGAAAGAGGTATTTACCGATCTACCAATGGGGGCGATAGTTGGGAAAATGTACTGTTCGTAAACAACAATACAGGCGCCGCTTCCCTTTCAATGGATATGAAAAACCCCTTGATTCTTTATGCCGCGATGTGGCAGCACCGACGGTATCCCTGGATCATGGAATCGGGTGGTTCAGATTCCGGGCTCTATAAATCAGTTGATGGAGGAAGTAGTTGGAAAAAAATGAAGGACGGCATACCCAAAGAATTCGGGAAGGCGGGTATCTCGGTTTCCAGGGCGAACAACGAACTCGTTTTCGCGGTCATTGAAGCCGAAGGAACCAAAGGTGGGGTGTATCGTTCGAATAATGCGGGCAAGAAATGGACACAGGTGAACAAAGATCGGATCAATATCGCCCGATCATGGTATTACATGGAAATCGTTGCCGACCCACAAGATGAGAATGTGGTCTATGTCCTGAACGCCCCGGTTACCAAATCGATCGATGGAGGGAAGCGCTTTAAACCCTTATCTACACCACATGGCGATAATCACCATTTATGGATCCACCCTCAAGACAATCAAAAAATGATCAACTCGAACGATGGAGGCGCCAATGTATCGAACAATGGTGGTAAAAGCTGGAGTACACAACAAAATCAAAATACCGCTCAATTTTATAGGGTCATCACCGATAACCTGGTTCCCTATAATGTATACGGTGGCCAACAAGACAATTCAACCGTAGCCATTGCCAGTAGAACCAATGACCAAGGCATCGATTGGAAAGATTGGTATGCCGTAGCCGGTGGGGAAAGCGCTTTTTTAGCCTTCGACCCCGACGACCCCCAAATTATTTATGGGGGTACCTATCAAGGAAATATCGACAAATGGGACGCCCGTTCGCGCAATTCCAAACCCATTAAGCAATATCCCGAACTGGGTCTAAGCATCGCACCGGAGGATTCAAAATACCGTTATAACTGGAATGCCCCGATCATCACATCGCCCCATGATCGCAAAACCATATATCATGCAGGGAACGTTGTCTTTAAATCTACCGATGAAGGACAAAGTTGGGAGGTCATTAGTCCCGACCTTACCAAAAATGAAAAAGACAAGCACGGTCCCGGCGGAGGACCTTATACCAACGAAGCGGCCGGGGGTGAAAACTATAATACCCTATCCTATTTGACCGAATCGCCACACGAAAAAGGTGTTCTTTGGGCAGGTAGCGACGATGGATTGCTACATGTGACCAGAGACGGAGGGCAAAATTGGAAAAATGTTACCCCTTCCGGCATTCCTGACGGTATTATCAATAGTATCGAAGTATCGCCTCATGATGCTGCTACTGCGTTTATCGTCGTCATGCGCTACAAATCAATGGACTTGAGCTCGCATATTTTCAGAACCACCGATTATGGACAAACATGGGTGAAGATCGTAAACGGTATTCGAGGAGAACATACCTTTACCAGAGTGGTTCGGGAAGACCCAAAAAGAAAAGGGCTGCTCTATGCAGGTACCGAAACTGGTCTTTTTGTTTCCTGGAACAATGGGCAATATTGGCAACCATTTCAGCTAAATCTTCCCCTTGTACCCATCAATGATCTCACCATTCAAGACAATGACCTGGTAGCGGCCACCGCCGGGCGCTCTTTTTGGATTCTCGATGATTTAGGGGCCTTGCAAAATGTGGATGCACCAAAGGCTCCGGTCAAAATCTTCAAACCCAAGGATACCTACCTTCTTTTCGGAGGCAGTAGCGACAAACCTCGACCCGGGTTGGGAAGCAACCCCAAACAAGGCGTTACCTTTGATTATTACTTGGATAAAAATTCCGATAGCCTTGATCTAAAACTTGAAATCTATCAGGATACCAAACTCATACGAACCTTTAGCAATAAAAAGCCCAGCGATTTTAAATCATGGCCAGGCGGGCCGTCAAAACCGAAAACGCTTCCTTCCAAAAAAGGATACAATCGGTTTACTTGGGATTTTAGAAGAGAACAACTCCCTGCCATCAATAAGGTATTCGTATTTGGTGGCCACGCCGGCTCGCGCGTGGGCCCAGGAACCTACTCTCTTAAACTCACCCTTGATAAATTGACTTCGGAAACGACCGTTGCCGTACTTCCAGATCCAACAATAGAAGCGACCACAACTGATTTCGAAAAACAGCAGGCCTTGCTACAACAAATCGAACGTACGGTAAAGGCAATGCACCAATCCGTGAATGAAATGCGTTCGGCAAAGGCCCAGCTGAAAAGCTATGCCAAGCTATTAAAAGACAATGAGCAAGCGACCGATCTTTTGGAAAAAGGAAAAGTGTTGATAAAACGAATTGAGACTTGGGAACAACAGCTGATTCAACCAAAACAGAAGACTTTTCAAGATGTCATCAATTTTAACAACAAACTCAATTCCCAATTATTACATTTAAAAGACTATATCGATAGTTCGGAACCACAACTCACCAAGGGGGCCAATGAACGTTGGGCCGATCTTTTAAACGACTGGCAGGTATACGACAAGGAACGAAAGGAAATCGTAGAAACAGAAATGGCCGCCTATAATGTCCTTTATAAGGAACTAGGTCTCCCAGCGGTTATCATCCCCAAACAATAATACCGGCATGGATTTTATTACCGACCGCACCTTTAAAGGGATCGATTATACACAACAAAAGCTTCCGAAAGGCGAGTACGAACAGTGCACATTCGAGGGGTGCGACTTCTCAGATGGTTATTTGGACAATCAGCACTTTATGGAATGTACCTTCATAGATTGCAACCTTAGCAATGCGAACTTGGCGCATACGGTTTTTAAGGAAGTTGTCTTTGCCCACTGCAAGTTGGTCGGACTCAAATTTGAGGAATGCAATGACTTTTTAATGGATTTCAGTTTTAAGGACTGTGACTTGCAGCTTGCATCTTTCTATGGCCTGTCTCTAAAAAAGCAGGAATTTGATACCTGCAAACTGATCAAAACCGATTTCTCGGAGGCCCAGCTCATAGCTGCCTCCTTTGCCCATTGCGATTTGAAGCAGGCCCTTTTTTTTAACACCGACCTATCGAACGCTGATTTTAGGACGGCCCAAAACTTTGGTATAGATCCGGAACAAAACCGGTTAAAAAAAGCGCGCTTTTCAAAAGAGGGCTTGCACGGTTTGCTTCAAAAGCATGATATTCAAGTTGTTTAGTCCGCACCTTGATTTACATGAAAACCGAAACCAAGGTAGTGGATTCCTGTATGCAAATTATCCGTTTGCAAACGGATAATTTGTATCTTGTTATTTTATAAATCATTTGAATGATGCGATTTTTACTTGTTTTGGTACTGATTTCTTTTTCTAGCACCGCCCAAAATACCCTTTCCTTTGAGGAGGGGACTGTATCTCCGAAAGCATCCCTATCCGAAATTGCTTGGATGGAAGGTTATTGGAAAGGGGAAGCCTTTGGCGGTATCACCGAAGAAATATGGAGCCCTGCATTGGGTGGGTCTATGATGTTTTCCTTTAAATTGGTAGTGGATGGTGCGGTGCAATTTTATGAAATAGGGCATATTAGACAGCTAGAGGAAACCCTGATTTTTGAGTTGAAACATTTTCACAGCGATCTAAAAGGCTGGGAGGAAAAAGACGAAGTACAACGCTTTAAATTGATCAAAGTAGTGAACAATCGGCTTTATTTTGATGGGTTTACCTTTGAAAAAGTGAGCGATGACCAAATCAATATTTATGCGTTGATCCATCAAAAGGATGGGGGTACGGACGAAGTCGTCTTTAATTACAAAAGACCCAAAGAATGAAAAAGCAGTGCCTTGAATGTAGTACCGAAATTATGGGTCGGGTAGATAAAAAGTTCTGCTCCGATTATTGTAGAAATGCCCATCACAACAAGGTCAACAAGGACAGTAAAAACCTTATTCGCAACATCAATAACCGGCTTCGCAAAAACTATCGTGTACTCGACAGTTATGCACTAAAGGACGGAAAAACACGGACAACACGTACCCGGCTGCTCGACAAGGGCTTCGATTTTGATTTTATAACCAACCTATACACTACCAAAAAAGGCACCACCTATTATTTTGTCTACGACCTTGGGTACTTACCGCTCGACAATGATTATTATATGATTGTAAAGCGCGAATAGTTAAAAGTCTCACAAAACTTCCAAAGTTGAGGTAGGTGAGAAACGAGTTGTTACTAGAAGAAAGGTCAGCACATTCCTGATAAACCTTCAAAATCACCAAGGCTCAAAACTTGGCGAAGACTTCTTCATTTAGGGGGCTTATCTATATAGGAACGGGGGAACATACCTGGGTTTTTTGGTTGGTACTGGCTGTTAAACAACAGTCGAACTGGGAAACGGATAAAAAGTGATTAATGTTACTTCCAATTTTGTCCGCTTAGTTTTAGGGCCGCCACTACAATATCCTTGCGGCTAATCTGCCCGATTAAAAGGCCATCTTTCATAACCGGTAAACGACGACGATTTCCCTTATGAAAAACACCCGCAGCATCAAAAATACTGATGTCATGCTGAATGGTCTCGACATTCTTGGTCATGAACTTCTCTACACTTTTATCCAATATAGGTTGGTTAAAATACCGGCTCTCCGAAATTTGTTTCATACAGTCGGCCTCTGAGATGATGCCAACCAGGAATCCGTTCTCATCCAATACCGGGCCACCTGAAATGTTATATTTGGTAAACAATTCCATCACCTGTAAAATGGATTGTTCTGGAGTAAACGTCACCAATTTCTTCGTCATATAATCCGTAACCAATATGGGTGCATCGAACTCTTTTTTGACCGCTTTCCGAACTCCTTGAAAACTCTTGATTCCCATATTTTTTACTTTTAAAGGTTGTCTATCAAGATAGGGAATTTTCCCCTAAAATGTAAAAAAACTCGATGTAATACCTTGACAGCTTAGAATTTTATACTTTTAAGCTGCAAGACACATCCATGAAAAAATTCCCTTCTATTTTTAGCATTTCACTGATTCTGTTAGCGATTTATTGGGTCTTTCACACGACCATGCCTCCATATTCACCCGATGCGAATCTGGCAAAAACCGAATTTTCGACCGATAGGGCCCTTGCACACGTAGCTGCCATCTCGACAGCACCACATGCTGTCGGTTTTCCCGCCCATGCAAAAGTTCGGCAATATATAATGGATGAACTTCAAAATATGGGCTTGGAAACAACGCTACAAGAAGGCTATACCGCGGGGGACTGGGGTAATTTAAGCAAGGCCACCAATATTTTGGCACGTATAAAAGGAAGTGATTCCGGGAAGGCGCTGTTGCTTTTATCACACTACGATAGCAGCCCACATTCCTCTTTAGGTGCCAGTGATGCCGGAAGTGGCGTAGCGACTATTTTGGAAGGGGTCCGGGCATTTTTAGCAACAAATACAACCCCAAAGAATGATATCATCATTCTCATTTCCGATGCGGAAGAACTGGGGCTCAACGGGGCAGACCTTTTTGTAAACCAACACCCTTGGGCCAAGGAGGTAGGCCTGGTTCTCAATTTTGAAGCGCGCGGAAGCGGAGGGCCGAGCTATATGCTTATCGAGACCAATAGGGGCAATGGCAGGCTTATCGAGGAATTTACCAAGGCAGCCCCCGACTATCCGGTAGCCAATTCCTTAGTGTATAGTATCTACAAAATGCTTCCCAACGACACGGATCTTACCGTATTTCGTGAAGACCGTGATATCGAAGGCTTAAACTTTGCATTTATAGATGACCACTATGATTATCATACCGTTCGGGATAATTACGAACGTTTAGACCGTAATACGCTGGCGCATCAAGGAGCCTACCTGATGCCGCTGCTTTCACATTTTAGCAATGCCGACCTAGGTACGCTCAAAAGTCTCAACGACTATGTGTATTTCGATGTTCCATTTTTTAAACTGGTTTCCTATCCTTTTGAATGGATTTGGCCCATGCTTGCATTTGCCGGTCTGTTGTTCGTTCTTTTACTCGTACAAGGTTTTCGAAAAAAAACAGTACAACTTCCGCAGCTTGCCAAGGGCTTTTTACCCATGTTACTGGCCCTTATTATAAATATACTAATCGGTTTTTATTCATTCCGATTTTTAAAATGGTGCTACCCCCAGTACCAAGATATGCTACACGGCTTTACGTATAATGGCTATACCTATATTGCCGCCTTTGTCTTCCTAACAATTGGCGTTTGTTTTTGGTCGTATCATAAGTTCAAGGATATTTCTATTCCCAATTTGCTGGTTGCGCCCCTGTTCTTATGGTTGATCATATGTACCGCGGTCGCTATCTACCTTCCCGGTGCCAGTTTTTTTATTGTACCGGTATTGGCACTCCTGGCGGCTTTCTTGGTGACCATCAATCAAAAACGGCCAACGGTATACCTTTTGGTATTTCTGTGTCTCCCTGCAATTTGGATCTATGCCCCATTTATCAAAATGTTTCCTGTAGGCCTTGGTCTTAAAATGATGGTCGCCTCTACCCTGTTGCTTACCCTATCCTTTCTTTTGCTACTACCCGTTTTTGGTTTCTACAAAAGAAAAAAGACGCTTGGTCTACTTGGTGTATTGTTATTCTTTGTTGCTATGGTTACGGCCCATTTCAATGCCGATTTTGATGCTGACAATCCCAAACCAAGTAGTTTATTATATGTACTGAACAGTGATACGCAAACGGCAAAATGGGCAACCTACGACAAGGTACTCCTAGATTGGAACAGTCAATTTATTGATACGGATAAATCGATTCCAGAAAAATTAGCTACCCGTACAATCAGCAGCAAGTATGGTTCAGGCTTCAGTTTTGTTTCGGAAGCAGCAGTTAAGGATATTGCAGCACCCCAGGTTGAAACGCTGCGTGATACCGTAATTGGCGATGAACGGTTTATAGATTTGTGCATCACCCCGAAACGAGCGGTAAATCGTCTGGAGGTATTTACGAACGACATTCCCATCCAATCGGCGACTGTGAACAGCATTGTTCTTTCCGACTACTATTTGAAGCATCGAAAAAGGGGAAAACTGGTTACGCACTATATCAGTAATAACGAATACACCGATTTACAGCTAAGTATTCCCAAAGACAGTACCCTTGGACTGACGCTGTACGAAGCCTCGAACGATCTGTTACAAAATACCCAGTTTACGATTCCGAAAAGACCCGAAAATAGTATTCCCACACCTTTTGTACTCAACGATGCCATACTGGTAACCAAAACCTTGAAATTTGACTAAAACAATCGCAATTCTGGGGTGCGGGTGGCTAGGACTACCATTGGCCGAGTCGTTGTTGGCAAAAGGGTTTCGTATACATGGAAGTACAACCTCCGAAGAAAAATTGTCGGTTCTTTCAAGTCGCGGTATTCTCCCCTTTTTGATTTCACTGTCCGAAGAAGGGGTCGAAGGCCCCATTACTTTGTTTTTGGAAGGAGTAGACACCTTGCTCATCAATGTTCCTCCCAGGCTACGGGGAAAAAAAAAGGAAAACTACGTAAAAAAGA
>CALIIC010000113.1 GCA_938020445.1 uncultured Flavobacteriaceae bacterium
AAAACAACTTTTGTTTTTATACATTAGTACTCAAATAGTTTTTAAAATGCAACTTACCCCCTACCTTCTTCAACACACGGACCTTCCTCAAAAAAGCATCGAAAACACGGTGGCCCTTTTAAACGAGGACTGTACCATTCCCTTTATTGCCCGGTACCGGAAAGAACGGACGGGCAATCTAGATGAAGTACAGATTGGCCAAATAGTTGCTTACAAAGCCCAGTTCGAAGCGCTGGAAAAGCGAAAAGTGGCCGTCATCAAGGCCATTTCCGAACAAGGCCTTTTGACCGATGCCCTTCGGGAAAAATTACAACAGGCGCCCGATTTGATAACCGTAGAAGACCTGTACCTCCCTTTCAAAAAAAAGCGAAAGACCAAGGCCGAAACAGCCGTTAAAAATGGCTTGGAGCCCCTCGCCAAAATTATTATGGCGCAAAATGCAAGAGACCTGGAGGGAACTGCTATGCGGTATGTGAACGCCCAAGTAGGATCTGTAGAAGAAGCATTGGAGGGCGCACGCCATATTATTGCAGAATGGATCAATGAGCGCACCGATATTCGCAACCAGCTCAGAAACCAATTGGCCCGTTTCGCCCAATTGACCACCAAGGTCATCGGTACCAAAAAAGAAGAAGAGAAAGCCCAAAAGTTTCGCGATTATTTTGATTGGAGCGAGTCGCTGAACCGTTGCCCTTCGCACCGACTATTGGCCATTCTACGAGCCGAAGATGAAAAATTCATCCGTATAAAAATTGAAATCGATGACGAGCGTTTTTTAGAACGAGTCGAACAGCGCTTGTTAAAAGCGAACAACGCCTGCGCCGCACAGGTGCAGTTGGCATTGGAAGACGCCTACAAACGCCTGCTCTTCCCATCGCTTTCCAACGAACTTTTAAAAAAGGCCAAAGAAAAAGCCGATGAGGAAGCTATTTCGGTATTCTCCAAAAACCTAAAGCAACTCCTCTTGGGAGCCCCCTTGGGAGAAAAACGAATCTTGGCCATTGACCCGGGCTTTCGCACCGGCTGCAAAGTAGTATGCCTTACGGCGCAGGGAGCCTTGGCACACAATGAGACCATTTACCCACACGCCCCTCAAAATGATCGAAACGGGGCCATGAAAAAGATAAGTTCGCTTTGCGATGCCTATAAAATAGAGGCCATCGCCATCGGTAATGGTACCGCTTCAAGAGAAACGGAGCAATTGGTGAAACGCATCCCGTTTAAAAATCCCATAGAAGTTTTTGTGGTCAGCGAGGCGGGCGCTTCGATCTATTCTGCCTCAAAAATAGCCCGGGACGAATTTCCGAATTACGATGTGACCGTACGCGGATCCGTATCGATCGGGCGACGCTTGGCCGACCCACTTTCCGAACTGGTCAAAATTGACCCCAAATCAATCGGTGTAGGACAATACCAGCATGATGTGGATCAAACAAAACTCAAAAACTCCCTGGATACGGTCGTACAAAGTTGTGTAAACTCCGTAGGAGTCAACATCAACACTGCCAGTGTCCCTTTATTAAGTTATGTATCGGGTATTGGGCCAAAACTGGCCGAGAACATTGTCGCTTATCGCAACGAGAAAGGTGCTTTTATAAGCCGCACCGACATTAAAAAAGTGCCCCGTTTGGGAGAAAAGGCCTATGAGCAAGGGGCCGCTTTTTTACGCATCAAAAATCCCAAGAACCCCTTGGACGATTCTGCAGTGCATCCTGAAAGCTATGCAATTGCCAATAAAATGGCAAAAGACCAAGGGACCAAACTAAACGAGTTGATCGGCAACAAAAAGATGCTGCAACAGATTGATCTGAAAGCCTATTGCACGGCAGCTATTGGCCTGCCCACCCTAAACGATATTTTGGCCGAACTTGAGAAACCAGGACTGGATACCCGAGAAAAAGCCAAGGTATTTACCTTTAACCAAGATATACGGGCCATTACAGATGTACGGGAAGGACAACTGTTACCGGGCATAGTCAATAACATCACCAATTTTGGTTGTTTCGTTGACATTGGGATCAAAGAGAGCGGTCTCATACATGTTTCGAACTTATCGGACACTTTTGTAAAGGATGTAAACCAACATGTACATTTACACCAACAAATTATTGTAAAGGTTTTGAGCATTGACATTCCCAGAAAACGCATTCAGTTGGCATTGCACAAGAAATAAGCATCCTCTAGTAACATCTAATCCGTACCGATTATCTTTGAGGAGAACACGCTTTTCCATTTTAAAAAATAAAACCCTACTTGTAAATGCTTAAAATTGCCTACCACCCTATTTACAAGCATCCCTTGCCGGAAGGGCATCGGTTTCCGATGTTGAAATACGATCTTTTGCCACAACAATTGCTTCATGAAGGTACCTGCACTAGTGAAAATTTCTTCGAACCAGAAATCCCCAATGACAAGTATGTGGTCGCCGTGCATGACCCGGAATATTTTTACGATTTATTGAATATTAAACTATCACAAAAAGCGGCCCGTAAAATCGGATTTCCGCTTTCGGAAGATCTGGTAGCGCGAGAACGTATCATTGCAGACGGCACGATGAAAGCCACTGAATTTGCATTGACCCATGGTATTGCAATGAATATTGCCGGTGGCACCCACCATGCCTATACCGACAGAGGAGAGGCCTTTTGCATGCTGAACGACCAGGCCATAGCCGCTCGCTATCTCCAAAAGAAGGGTTTGGCAGAAAAAATACTGATTGTTGACCTCGATGTTCATCAAGGAAACGGTCCGGCCGAAATTTTCCAAAACGACCCTTCCGTTTTCACTTTTTCGATGCACGGTGCTGGGAACTACCCCTTTAAAAAAGAAAAATCCGATTTAGACATTCCCCTGCAAAAAGGCACCTCTGACAAAGAGTACCTCTCTATTTTACGAGAAACACTTCCTAGGCTCATCGCCATGGAAAAACCAGATTTTATATTTTACCTATGTGGTGTAGATATCATCGCAACCGATAAGCTTGGTACACTGGGTTTAACGATCGAAGGGTGTAGGCAACGAGACGCGTTTGTATTGCAGACCTGCTTACAGTATCAAATACCTGTTCAATGCAGTATGGGCGGTGGGTACTCACCAGATATTAAAACAATTATAGATGCCCATGCGAATACCTTTCGTACCGCACAGCAGATTTTCTTTTAGCAGAAAGCGTACTATCGGATAAATTCGTATTTTTCCTATGATTCAAACCTTATCCATCCTTATGAAGTTTACCAAAAGTGCCATACTGTCCCTAACCTTCTTATGGATCGTAGCGGCCTGCAAAGAAGAAAAAAAAGCCCCTGTTCAAACCACTAGTGAAACTACGGAGGTGCCCACTCCCGCAAAAATCAAATTGATCTTTGATACGGACGCCAACAATGAACTGGACGACCAACATGCGCTGGCGTATATGCTATTAAATGGAAACATTTTTGATGTGCGCGGCATTACCGTAAATGCCACTAGGAATGGCGAAGGCATACAAGGGCATTATGATGAGGCGGAAAGAGTGATGCAGTTGTGCAACCTGAAAAATGCTACACCACTATTAAAAGGTGCCAACGGTAATTTTAAGGAGATTGTCGAAAATTTTGACCCGACGAATTATGATGGGCAAGAGGGGGTCGACTTTCTTTTGGAAGAAACTAAAAAAGATACTGTAGTCGTTGTAGCAGTGGGGAAGTTGACCAATATTGCACTTGCGCTTAAAAAAGACCCCAGTTTTGCGAAACGCACCAAAATTGTATGGTTGGGCAGCAACTATCCGGAACCTGGTGAATACAATCAAGATAATGATACCATCGCCATGAACTATGTACTGAACAGCGACATTCCCTTTGAAATGGTCACAGTACGCTATGGAAAGCCTTCGGGCACAGATGCGGTTGCGGTTACAAGGGCAGAGATAAACGAACGAATGCCCGGTTTGGGGCCTACTGCAAGCGAGCCAATTACTGGAAGACATGGGGGCACCTTCCATACCTTCGGAGATTATTCGGTGAACCTGTTCGCGCATATTTTCGATCATTTATCTGACGATAATCCGAAAAAATCACGCCCGCTGTTCGATATGGTAGCTTTGGCTGTTTTAAAAGATGCCTCTTGGGGCGAAACGAGCAGTATCCCAGCGCCTATTTTAATAGACAACCAATGGGTTGAACGCCCTGGCAATCCGCGAGAGATCATGCTGTGGGAAAATTTTGCAAAAGAGCCTATTTTAGACGATTTTTTTGAAACCATTAAAAACCCAATTGCTATAGAAATCTCGAAATAATTATATTGTGTTGGATCCTGCCTTAAGAGATCACTAAGTTCAACGCTTTTCTTTGTTTCCCTTTATACAATCACCGCCATATGAAATCTCTGCTTTGTATTCTTTTATTTTGCTGTACACTGGGCATGAATGCTCAGGACTCCCTAGCTATCAACATTCCACAAACTCGGTGGCAAATGGCCAAATATGACTTGGGAAATGTTTTCAAAGGGGTGGGCTATGCCTACAGCAGGCCTTTTCATTGGAAAGGACAACAATGGAACGACTTGGGAATCACTGTCTTGTTCACAGGGGGCACCTATTTGGTCGACGCACCGATCAGTGATTATATGAGAGGCATCAAGGAAGACGTGCCAAAAGTGATTCGAGATTATGGTTTTGAATATGGTAGCCCTGCGAACAATTATATGATTACGGGAGCCGTTTACCTAACGGGCTTGATCATCCGAGACGAGAAATTGAGGCGTACCGGCGTTCTATTAATTTCATCCGCGACCGCTGCCGGTGTTTTGCAACAGTTTTTAAAATCTGCAGTGGGTAGGGCACGACCTTTGAGCGGCTATTCCAAGGACACATACAACCCATTATGGGCCGGTGACAAAGACTTTCACTCCTTCCCTTCCGGCCACGCAATCTTGGCCATGACCAATGCACATGCCATTGCCAAGCAGTTTAAAAATAAATGGGTAAAAGGGGGGATTTATACCTTAGGGGCAATTCCTGCCGTCTCTCGCCTTTGGGAGGGAAAACACTGGCTTTCAGATGTAACCCTTAGTTTATTTATCAGCATATTTACAGTAGAAGCCATCGACCGGTATCTAGACAGTAAGTATGACAAGAAATACAACGACAATGCGAAGAAGGTCAGCTACAATCTCAATTTTGGGCCTGGCCAAATAGGGATTAGCATGCGCTTTTAAAGGCTACATAGCTTCTAACTTATAACGGAGATATACATTTTTAAACTTCCGACTTCCCGGTATCCCTAAAAGATAAAGTAGGTAGACAATACCAAGGCCGTTATTAAAAGACCCGCTATTCCGGCGTACTTCCAAGGGGTGGTATCTATGACCTCTGTTGTTTCCGGGACATAGATATCTTGTTTTGGCTTTACCGCCCCCACGATGAGCATAATAATTACGTTTACTACAAAGAGAATACCCATAATATGTAAAAAGTGTGGATAGGCTTCCGCTTCGATCAGTGCCAATTCGGCCGTATCGGTAATTCCTTGTGCTTGGGCCTCGGCCAGCGCCGACCCGACCATGTTAGGTCCGAGAACCAATAGACTGAACAGATACATTAGCACACCCGCAATCAATACAATCTTAGCACCGATTGCCGGCACTTTTTTCGTTAGGATACCGATGACCACCACTGCCAAGATAGGAACACTTAAACTCCCCAAAGCTTGTTGAATATATGAGAAAAGTCCGTCGGGCGCATATCCAATAAAAGGCGCAATCGTCATAGAAATGATTGCCAACCCCAGACCAAACATCTTACCCGCTTTCACCGTTTGTTGTTCCGAAGCATCGCTCTTAAAAAACTTTTTGTACAAATCGAAACCAAACAAGGTGGCACTACTATTTAGGAGACTGTTAAAAGAACTCAAAACCGCTCCAAACAGTACCGCTGCAAAAAAGCCGAGGAGCCCTGCTGGCAATACCCGACGTACCAACTCTGGATAGGCGGCATCTGCATCGTTCAATTCACTACCGAACATATGCCATGCAATGATACCGGGAAGAACAACGATCACAGGAATCAAAAACTTTACAAAGGCGGCCAACATCATTCCCTTTTGTCCTTCCGCCAAGCTTTTGGCACCAAAAACCCGTTGCAGGATCGACTGGTTTGTGCCCCAATAATACATTTGGGCAATCATCATTCCGGTAAACACCGTCCCAAAAGGAATGGAAGAGGTAGGCCCTCCGACCACATCGAATTTATCTTGATTATCGGTCCATACCGCATTTAAGCCATCTACAATGCTACCATCTCCGATCATTGATAAACCAAAGTATGGAATCAACAATCCTCCAATAAGTAATCCGATGGCATTGATAAGATCGGAAACAGCTACTGCCTTCAACCCTCCGTAAATTGCATAAATAATACCTATGAATCCAATACTCCAAACACAGATCCAGTACATGGCGGTTTCAGAAACCCCGAGCAGGTTGGGCAATTCGAACATGGTTATAAACGCCTTGGAACCAGCATAGAGTATGGTTGGCAATAGTACTACCCCAAAGGCGAATAGGAAAAGAATGGAAAGAATCGCCTTGGTATTTTCATCAAAACGTTTTTGAATAAATTCGGGAATGGTGGTGATACCACTTTTCATATACTTGGGCAACAAGAAAACGGCTGTCAACACCATTGCAATTGCCGCAAGTGTTTCCCAAGCCATCACCAATATGCCCTCTGTAAATGCTTGTCCGTTGAGGCCTACAATTTGTTCTGCCGAAAGATTCGTCAATAACAAGGAACCTGCAATCGTAATTGCGCCCAAGCTCCTGCCTCCTAGGTAATAGCCATCGGCCGAGCTTTCATCTGTTTTACGCGTCGCGTACCAAGCAACGACCGCCACTAAAAGGGTAAAGGCAATAAAAGAAAGAATTGAAAGCATATTTTTTGATTTCGGTTGGTTATTAGTTCGTTTTTGAATTTTAGGAAACCTAGAAACGGCTCCTCAAAAAATCATCCTATTTCCGCCGAAACAACGGCGCGGCCCCTAAAATAACACATACAATAATAGTGTGCGCAATTTCAACCTAAAAATATTCTATAAATGCAAGAAAAAAGGATTTTTATTGCCATATGTTAAATCCTAAGTGGTATCTACTGAAGTATGAATAGTTTTTGCACTGTAGCATGCCTCGTTAGAACGCTACTGCCCTTTTCGTTTTTTTAGCATAACAATACCACATGGAGGTACGGCAATTAGCACCGCTCCTTTTGTGAGGACCATGGTTCTTTCGGCCACCACATTCCCTTGGCAATCAAAGACAACCCCTTCATAGGCCCCAAAATCTGACGTACATTTTAAAACAAGCTCGTCGGCTATCTGAGCGTTTAGAAAGTGTATTTCCTCGGTCGTTTCGGTCATTGGCACTACGAACGCATCGTGCACTCCAATAATGGTAAGCGTATCTTTTACCACTTTCTGCAAAGGGTAGTTCGCCAACGGTTTGGTAGGTGTGTAATCTCCCTCGGTCAGGGTGGTTGCATGTTTATTCCAATAGTCGGAATAAAAAGCGATCATCTGCGTATGGGAAGAAGGCAGGTTTTTGAGCAATACTGATAATTGAGGTACTCCGAACAAGGTATTTACCAATTGCAATGCGGCAACCTCTACCGATTCTTCTTTATGCCAAGTAATCATATCGGCATGTACCGCAGTACTACCACAGAGCATTCTAATATCTGCTATACGTACGCGATTCATGGTGGCATCACCTGGGCAATCAAATGCGCGAAGCATATTGCCGTACTTTCGCATAGCCGGACCAATATATTTTTGCCTAAACTCAATAAACACTTCTGGATTAATGGCCCTGAGCGCAGTACCAACATCTGTCATAAGACGATCAACCGCCTCATTGATAGAGGCATAATCCCGACCATCTTTCTGTCCCAAGGGAGTCTCGGGATACAGGTGAAAATCATCTATAAAATCGAGTTTAAACCCATCTAGGTTCCACTCCTTTAAAGCCCGTGAATAGATATCGATCAAATAGGAGCGCACTTCTGGGTATCGTGGGTCGAACACGGGGGCCCATCGATGGTCCTCTGTCAGGAACTTGCCTTTGAATTGTTGGTAGGCCTTCGATTTTTTTCCGCAAAAAGGTACCGAATACCACAAGGCGACCTTCATCCCTGTCTCGTGTAACTGGGTAACATAGTCGGCCATATTCGGAATGCGATCGGGGGTCCAATCCCCGGTAAAATCATATCCCCTATTGGTATCGTTCGTTTGCCATCCATCATCAATAATAACCGATCTGTAACCAAGATTATACGCCAGTTGGCACTCTTCCACCAAAAGCGGTAAATCTAATTCTTGATGAAACTGATACCATGTAGAGTACAGCGGTTTTTTGGCTATTGCCGGTACGTATGCCGGAGTCAGTGATTCAAAGGTCTCCCACCATTTCGACACCGCTTTCAGTTGATCCGAGAAATGCGCACTACCATAATCGAAACGCAGTTGTGCCTGAAAGTTTTCAATGGGCTGCTCCAACTCGGAAAAAAAGGTAATGTGGCAATAGAAATAATTATCCTCCTCCCGCAAACGGGCATTCATCTCCAATTTATTGATCGCATTTGAACAGGAAAAAGTAAACACATTCCCATCATTGTTTCCAAAAAGACATATCACGGGGGCATCTATTGATATCCTAGATTCCATATGGTCTAGCTCCCAATCGGCCTGAATTCGTTTTGAAAAATCGGTCGTCGGTTTCCAAACCCCCTTCACGTTTAAAGCCGGTACCCGCCATTTCAGTGTAATTGGCGTCGGAAAAAGTGGTTCGTTCGTACGCACTTCAAAATTGTACACTACCACGCCCTTCTCTCGATACAGTTCTTGAAGAGATGCTTTAACACCAGTTTGTGCTCCATGGATCTCAATCTCACTGATAGGTTTGGCCAATGTACTAATCATCTGTTTTATTTTCAGTGCCAAACTTAATCAATAGTTACCAATCCTATTTAGACTATGATGGCGATTCGCGTTTACCTAAGATTTAACAAAAGCCAAGTGAACGGACCCACTTGGCTTCATCAAACTTGGTAAACTAACTCAACTCAAAAAATTACATATTGTTAGGTATTCTTTTCAATGTTGTCGGCAACAGTGCCAACCATCATTTCGGGCAAAATGATCCCATCTACTATGGCGAACATCAAAAATATACTATGATATACTATGCTATACAGCAAAATTACTACAAAAATTAGTTTATCAAAAAAAAACATGTTAAAAAAATGACATAAACTTTATTTGATCTTTAATTCCCGCCGATTAATCCTCTTTCATAAATTCCCCGTGCCGTGTTTCTTCAAATCAAAACAATCCGCTCAGCATCGAGGGCAGTATTTAGAACTGCTTTCATTCCCGACACCTACAGCCCCCTATTATTGTAAGAATGCACGTACTAGTGATAATCATTCAATACATTCACTCTTTTTTTGTTAAATAATCAATTTTTGACATAATATTTTCAAAGTATTGATTTTTTATATTACATTTGCTCAGTAGCATAGTGTATCATAGGACATCCGTTCTAATGGATACACTATACTATTTTAACTCTTTATCAAGATTAACTAACTTAAACTATTTGATTATGGAACAAAGCTTCTCTAAGCGAAATAAACCGAAGGCCCTTTGCCTGACATTTATTTTGACACTTTTCTTTGGAGTACAACTAATGTATGCCCAAACTACTATCTCGGGTACTGTTTCAGATGCTCAAGGCCCACTGCCCGGCGCAAGTGTGGTCGTCAAAGGAACCACGACAGGTGCGGTTTCCGATTTTGACGGGAACTATTCCATCGAAGCCGAGGCCGATGCCACCACACTGATATTCTCTTATGTAGGGTTCGCCACGCAAGAGGTTGCGATCAACGGCCAATCTAGCATTAATGTAACCCTAATCGAAGATGCCCAAGCATTGAGCGAAGTGGTTGTGGTAGGGTATGGAACACAGAAAAAAGGAAACTTAACCGGTGCAGTAGGTTCCATAAGCTCCGACAAGATTGCTACAAAACCCATTACAAGTCCTGACCAAGCCTTGGCAGGGACCATTGCGGGGGTAAACATTGCCAATAGAAGTGGAGATCCGGCCGCCCCGATCAATGTACGTATACGTGGTGTAGGTTCTCCCGGGGTAAATGATCCATTATGGGTTATAGATGGTATTCCCTTGGTACAGACCACAAATATCACGGTAAATACATCCTCTACTACCGATTCGAATCCTTTGGCCAGCTTAAACCCAAACGATATTGAATCAATTACCGTTCTGAAAGATGCGGCATCCGCAGCAATTTATGGGGCAAGAGGTAGTAACGGTGTAATCATAGTAACCACAAAACGAGGTAAAAGCGGCGCTGCTCAGTTAACCTATAGCGGGTATACGGCCTTTAGCCGACTGCGTGAAAAAATAGATGTACTAAATGTAGATCAATATATCGCATTACAAAATGAATTAGGACGCGATTACTCGGCCTTTGCGAATAGCCCCAATGTAGATTGGCAAGATGAATTCTTTAAAACCGGTGTTGTTCAAAGTCATAATGTAAGTGCAAGTGGTGGTAATGACAATGCCAACTATTATATTTCAGGTGGGTATTTGGATCAAGAAGGAATTGAACAAGCACAGGGATTTGAGCGTTTCTCCCTGAAAGCCAATTCAGATTTCAAAGCAGGTAAAAGTTGGAAATTTGGTCAATCATTGGCCTTGAGCCACTCCGACCGCCAGGTACAACCTGAAGGCGGGGGTGTAAATTCAGCAGGAATTTCATTGCTCAACGCTCCGTACTTCCAACCTTTTGACCCAAACGGGCCACTAGGCTACAATATAGAATCGATTGAAAACATAGGATCCGGTAACGGTTCTACCAATACCCTTTGGAGAAATGACCCAAGAGTCAACCTTACCACCATTGAGGTACGTCAAATACTCGGTAATTTCTATGCAGAACTAGAACTTGCCAAGGGCTTGAAAGCCAAAGCATCCGTAGGCATAGACCATATTACGGGAGAGGGGCTCTTTAACCAGACACCGGCCAACTTTAATGGAACGGGAAGTAGGCAGTCGCTTAGGGTACAAAACCTAACAAAACAGTTTACGATTACCACGGCCGCTACCCTTTCATATAACAAGACTTTTGGAGAATCACATAACTTCTCTGCGCTGGTCGGTTTTGAACAGACAAAATTTTCTTTTGACAAAATACGGGTACAAGGAACTAACATCTTTAATCCAAATTTTGCCACTACTAGTTTGAATTCGACTGCCACACAGGAAGCCGACCTTTGGACCATTCAAGGTTGGTTGGGTCGTGTCAACTATGACTACGAAGGAAAATATTTGGCGACCATTAACTTTAGAAGAGATGCCAGTTCTCGATTCGCCGAAGGCAACAGAACTGGTACTTTTCCATCCATCTCTCTTGGTTGGAGAATTTCCTCAGAAGATTTCTTCAATACCGATGGTTTTGTAAACGACCTGAAACTAAGAGCCGGTTGGGGACAAATAGGAAACCAGCAAACGCCGGATAGCTTTCCATTCCTAAGTGCGCTCGAAAGCAATATCTTTTATGTGATCGGGGATGGCCAAAACGTTGTACGTGCACCAGCGCCTACACGATTCGCCAACACCAGTTTAGGTTGGGAAACAAGTTCTCAAATAGATGTTGGTATAGACGCCAGCCTTTTACAGGGAAAAATGTCGGTCACCGCCGATTATTATAAGAAAACGACTCAAGACGTATTGGTCTCGGTGCCCTTGCCAAGTGTCTCGGGCTACTTCTTTGGGTCTGACTCCAACCTGGGAGAAATCCAAAACTCCGGTATTGAATTTGCCATCAACTATAACGGTTCGGTAGGGGATGATTTCACCTATAATGTGGGAGGAAACATTACCACGGTCAAGAACGAAGTAACCGATTTAGGCGATGTAACGGCTATCAACTCCGGTATCGGTGGGGCACAAACCCATAGAACCATCGTTGGTGAGAGCTTGGGCCATTTTTACGGTTATAAGACAGATGGTATTTATCAAAATGCCGCAGAAGCCGCAGCGGCCTTGCCCGATGTTTCTTCGAGTGGTGCCGAACCCGGTGATATCCGCTTTGTTGACGTAAACGGCGATGGCACCATCGATCCAAGCGACCGAACCATTCTTGGAAGCCCCATCCCAGAGTTCTTTTACGGAATGGATTTCGGAGCCAATTACAAGAACTTCGATTTCTCGATGGTACTAAGAGGCGTTGGCGGCATTCAGGTATACAACTCCGCACGAATCGGGCGAGAAAACCTGCAAGGTACCGGCAACTCCAGTACGCGAGTGTTAAATCGCTGGACCGGCGAAGGAACCAGCAATAGCATTCCAAGACTAACCCTGAACGACCCTAACGGGAACAATCGTTATTCGGATAGATGGATCGAAGATGCCGGCTATCTCAGAATTCAAAACATCCAAGTTGGTTATAGGGTATCCCCGGAAAAATTAGAACAATGGACCAATGGTTTTGTAAACGGTATACGTGTGTATATTGGTGCACAGAACCTTGCCACATTTACCAATTACCTTGGGTGGGATCCAGAAGTAACGAGGGCACAAAGTTTCCAGAAAGGGCCCAATGCATTGGCAACAGGTCAAGATGGCGGTGGTGGCCCTGCTCCAACTACCTATCAGGTAGGTTTAACTGTCAACTTTTAACAAAAACTCAAAAAGCAATTCATCAAATAGAATATTGGTTATGAAAAAACTAAAATTATACATACTTGCAATAGCTATTTGCTCCTTCGCTTCTTGTGCGGATGAGTTAGACTTAGCGCCCTTGGACAGGGTTACACCAGATACTTTCTACAAAACCCGCGCCGATTTTGACGGTGCTATTTTTGCCTCGTATTCTTCCTTACAGGATTTCTACGGCACCAGTACGGAGACCCTTGGCGAGACTGGCGAATACTGGAAAATATCAATGATCATTACAGATGACGCCGAAGTTGATGCCAACTCGCCGGATACAAAGACACGGGCAGCCGACAACCTTCAGGTCACCTCGGTCGATGTTGCTTTTCAAGCGGTTTTCGGAGAAATTTACGAAGGCATTCTTAGGGCCAATCTGGTATTGGAAAACCTTGATCTTGAAAACGAGCTTACGGCCGAAGACAAAACGGTCTTAAATGCTGAAGCAAAGTTTCTTAGGGCCTTCTATCACTTTCAGGCCCTGAAGCTCTTTGGAGAAGGGGCTCCCATTGCCGCGGAAGTAGGCAAGGACCTCGCCAACCTGGCATTGCCAAATGCAGAACCAGGTGCATTGTACACACAAATCTTGGCCGATTTTGGGGAAGCTGCCGCTGGCCTTCCCGAACAATGGGATGGTGGCAACACCGGTAGAGCAACCGCTTGGGCGGCAAAATCCTTTATCGGAAAAGTAAATGTCTTCAAGAAAGACTGGCCCGCAGCAATTACCGCTATCGCAGATGTAGTAGACAATGGCCCTTATAGCCTAGTGCCAAACTACGACGATGTTTTTGCCTATAACAATGAAAACAATTCCGAGTCGATTTTCGAAATTCAGTACGGAGGTCCTTTTTCAGATGATAACATCTGGGTGTTTGACGACAACCATAGTGAAAACTTCAAAGGTTCTCAAGGATCTGGTAGAGCTTGGTATTGGGATCCTGCTAACGGGGCACCGGCACAAGCACAAGGTTGGTTCATCCCATCCCAAGATTTGGTAGATGCCTATGATGCAGATGACCCACGACGTACTGCCATGGTATACCAAGAGGGTGAAACATACTATAAAATAAGTCCAGGTGGAGTTTTAAACGCCATCCCATATGACCCAACTTGGTCTTCGAATGGTCTATCTATTAAGAAATACCGTGGCGAGACAAATATGGTTCCTGCCAACTATTCACCAAATGGTGTGGGTGATTTTAACAATGAACGTTGGTTCCGTTTTGCAGAACTAAAGCTGCTATATGCAGAAGCGTTGATCTTAGGAGGCGGAAATACGGCCGTTGCAGTACAACAAATTCAGGATATTCGAGATAGAGCAGGTGTCGCCACTCCTATGGATCCTGATCCGTTGACAGCGATGATGAACGAAAAACGCTTGGAAATGGCATTTGAACCGCATCGTTGGTTCGATATCGTACGATGGGATCTGGGCCCGACCATTTTTGGATCTGACTGGGATCCTAAGTTGGTGGTCTTTCCATTCCCGCAATCAGAAATAGACCGCGCCGGTGGTATCCTAGATCAAAATACAGGATATTAAAACGTAGAATTTCAACATAGTATGTAATAGGGAATCCAATCTTTTAGGTTGGATTCCTTTGTATAATAAAGCGGGCAATGGACCATTAATTTCCGTACCTTTTAACTTCCAAAATCAAAGAAAAGAATATTCATTTGAGACCTACAAAGTACTTTTGCCCTATGGGGATTCTGAACTGCTTACTTGAAAAAAGGAGTGCTACCATTTTCTTACTGACCTTGCTTTTAAGTACTGCCTGCCAAAAAAAACAGTCCTTTTTTGAATCGATCGATTCGGAGGACAGTGGTATCGCCTTTGCCAATACACTACAATATTCCGATTCCCTAAGCGTGTTGGAGTTCGAATACATGTACAACGGTGCGGGAGTAGCAGTGGCCGACTTTGACAACGATGGGTTGCAGGACATTTACTTCCTAGGGAATATGACCAGCAACCGTTTGTACAAAAACCTCGGGGGTTGGAAATTCGAAGACCTCACGGAAGAAGCCGGAGTGGGGACCACACATTGGTCAAACGGTGTTGCGGTGGTCGATATTAATCAAGATGGGTATCAAGACATCTATGTTTGCCGAGGAGGCCCGCGGGGTTCCAAGGCATCTGAACGCACCAACTTGCTCTTTATAAACCAGACAGCGGAAAAGGGCTCATTGTCATTTGAAGAAAAAGCCGCTAGCTGGGGCCTTGCCGATATAGGCTATAATGTGCAATCTACTTTTTTTGACTATGACCAAGACGGGGACCTTGATGTATATGTATTGAGCAACGATTTGGTAGATTTCAATCGCAACGTATCGCGCCCCAAAGACCGATCTGGGAAAGCACCTTCGGTAGACAAGCTCTTTCGAAATAACGGAGATGAGACCTTTACCGATGTATCTGCCGACGCCGGCATTCTTATCGAAGGTTTTGGACTTGGCGTCGAAGTGTGTGATATCAATACCGATGGATGGCCCGATATTTATGTTTCGAACGATTTCCTCACAGACGACCTCCTGTATGTAAACCAAAAAGACGGAACTTTTCTGAATCAAAACAGCACCTACTTTAAACATCTCACCTATAACGGTATGGGGAATGATATTGGCGATATTAACAATGACGGCCATATGGATGTGGTGGTCCTAGACATGCTTCCACCAGATAGCAAACGCTGGAAATTGACCATGGCCGGAAACCGATACGATGTTTTTGACAAAAGCATCAAGGATGGGTATCAGCCGCAATACATTCGCAATACCTTACAATTGAACAACGGCAACGGTTCTTTTAGTGAAGTAGGCCAAATAGCCGGCATTTCGGCAACGGAGTGGAGCTGGAGCGCCCTCCTGTTCGACTATGACCACGACGGCTTAAAAGACCTTTGTATCACCAACGGATATCGGCAAGATATCACCAACCTTGATTTTATGGTCTACGGAAATCAGGTGATGGCCATGGGAACGGAAGAGGCCAATAGAAAAGACCGCATTGCGGCATTGAACGATCTACCAGGTATTAAAAAACGCAATTTTTTGTATAAGAATCAAGGCGATTTCACCTTCGACGATATCTCAAAAGATGCAGGTTTTATAAATGCTACCTATTCGAACGGCATGGCATACGCCGATTTTGATAATGATGGGGATTTGGATCTGGTCATGAATAATATTGATGAGCCGGCCAGTCTATTTCGAAATAATACCGATTCGGAGAAAGAAGCCCGTTACATCAAATTCAAATTCGAAGGAAATACGCCCAATAGAGACGGTATCGGGAGTCAAGTTGCTATTTATTATCAAGGGAACCTTCAAAAACAATACTTCACCCCTTTTCGGGGCTACCTCTCTACTGTTGAAAAATCGGTACATTTTGGTCTCGGAAGCACCAACGAAATTGACAAGGTCGTTGTGACTTGGCCAGACGGCAAGGTACAACAACTCGAAAAAGTAGCAACCAACCAAGAAATTATACTACGCCATTCGGAAGCCCGAACAGCGACCATACCAGCACCCGCTTCGAAACAAAACACGTTGTTTCAATCATTGGATAGTACGGGCCTAGAAGTAACCCATGTTGAAAATTCCTTTGTAGATTACAAGGTACAACCATTGCTTCCGCATATGCATTCCCGAAACGGACCCGGGCTGGCCGTGGCCGATGTAAATGCCGACGGCCTTGAGGATGTATATGTGGGTGGTGCAAAAGGGCAGGCCGCACACTTGCTCTTGCAACAAGCCGATGGTTCCTTCGAAAAGCACCCCTTCCCGGATACCGAAAGTGAAGATATGGGCACCTTATTTTTCGATGCCGACAATGATGGGGATACCGACCTCTTCGTTGTAAGCGGTGGATCTGCGGAAGCCATGGGGAATTCAACCTATCAAGATCGGCTCTATGAAAACGACGGCAATGGTTCATTTAAGCGTACGCAGGCCCTGCCCCGATCTTTGATCAGCGGATCGGTGGTAACGGCCAGTGATTATGACAAAGATGGGGACCTGGATCTTTTTGTTGGGGGACGCGTACGACCGGGTGATTATCCCATGCCTCCGAGCAGTATTCTTCTAAACAATATCAGTACCAAGGGAAGCATTCAATTTGAGAACGATGCCCAAGAAATCAACCAGACCTTCAAGACCCTCGGCATGGTTACCGATGCGTTATGGACCGACTTCAACAATGACACTTGGCAAGATCTCATCGTGGTGGGCGAATTTATGCAAATACGCATTTTCGAAAACCGAAAAGGAATCCTTACTGAGATTACCGATAGCACGGGCCTGCAAAATACGGGTGGTTGGTGGAACAGTATTACGGGCGGGGATTTTGATAATGACGGCGATATAGATTATGTGCTCGGTAATTTAGGATTGAATAGCAGGTACAAAGCCAGCCCTACCGAACCGCTTTGCATTTATGCCAGCGACTATGATAAAAATGGCCAAATAGACCCTATCATGTGCTATTATATCGAAGGAGAAAATCATGTAGCCCACTCGCGCAGCGATCTTATTGATCAGATCAATGCCATGCGCGCCCGTTTTCGCACTTATTCCGATTATGCGGAAAGCTCTTTTGAAGAATCGTTCCTAAAGGAAGAGATCGCGGCCGCCCATGTAGTTAAAAGTGAAACCTTTGCAAATTCCTATATGGAAAATCTCGGTAACGGAAAGTTTCGTCTTTCAGAACTCCCCCGTAAAGCACAAATTGCACCCATGTACGGGATGCTCGTAAATGACTACACTGGCGATGGTTATCTTGATTTGCTTTCCGTCGGCAATTTTTACAGCGGAGAGGTCTTTTCAGGACGCTACGATGCCTCGATCGGGTGGCTTTTAGAAGGGGATGGAAAAGGTGGCTTTAAAACAATCGACGTGGCCGAAAGTGGTTTTTACGTAGAAGGAGATGCGAAGGGGATGGTACAGTTAATTGTCGGCGACCAACAACTGACATTGATAGGGGTGAACAATGCTCCTTTACGGGTATTCACCAAGGCCATTGAAAATCGGGTATACCAAGCAAAAACAACGGATCGTTCAGCCTTGATACAATACGAAGATGGCAGCGCTCAAAAAGTAGAGTTCTATTTCGGTGGCAGTTATCTTTCTCATTCGAGCCGTTCTTTGCGTATCCCGTCCAACGCGGTATCGATTCTTGTTTCGGACAATAAAGGAAGACAAACCGAAATGCTACCCCCACCATGAGCGGTTGTTTCGTAAAATATATAAATTGGAGCAAACAGATGCCAGATCTTTTTTTTCATTTAAAAATCGATTCTACGCACCTTATTTTATAACAAAACATTCAACCGATTATTTAATAGTGAATCTGGGTAAAAAATTTGATTCTTTTGTAAGATGATGTACGAGCTTAATCCTAATATTTCTTATATTTCATACTAGGGGTGCCGCAATGCATATCTATTATTTTCTCAAATGTGCTCTATGAATGAACTATTAAAAATGCAACCGCTTACAGTACTCTTGGTACCACTCTTATTGTTTATTTCCTGCCAAGAAAAAAAACCGGTTTTAGAAGCGGAGAAAAAAATAGTTTTCGAATTGGTCGATATGAAGGCAAGTGGGGTCGAATTTGTAAATACACTCACATATTCCGATAGCCTCAGTATATTGGAATTTACAAATATGAACAATGGTGCGGGGGTAGCGGTGGCCGATTTTGATAATGATGGGTTACAAGACATCTATTTCGCTGCTAATATGACCAGCAATCGCCTCTACAAAAATTTGGGAGATTGGAAATTCGTAGATCTGACCGATCAAACCGGAGTTGGCACCACAAATTGGTCGAACGGGGTTGCCGTAGTCGATATCAATCAAGACGGCTATCAAGATATTTATGTTTGTCGAGGAGGCCCAAAAGTATCAGATCAGACCCGCCGTGCCAATCTTTTATTCATCAATACAACACCCGAAAAAGGCAGCCTCTCATTTGAAGAACAGGCAACCGAATGGGGCCTTGCCAATATTGGGTATTCCATTCAATCTACCTTTTTCGACTATGACTTGGACGGAGACCTTGACCTGTACCTGCTAAACAATAATGTACCGGACATTAGCCCTAACAGATCAAGTGGCACGAAAAGAGTAGGAAAAAAAGCACTCTCCTTAGACAAGTTGTTTCGTAACAATGGCGATGAAACCTTTACCGATGTATCGGCCACCGCAGGAATTTTATTCGAAGGATACGGCCTCGGCGTCGAAATATGTGACATCAATACCGATGGATGGCCGGATGTGTATGTCTCGAACGATTTTCTAACCGATGACATCCTTTATATAAACCAAAAGAACGGCACGTTTAAAAATAAAAATAGCGACTACTTTAGGCATTTTACCTATAACAGTATGGGTGTTGACATCGGGGACATTAACAATGACGGTCTTATGGATGTGGTGGTATTGGATATGCTCCAACCAGATATCAAAAGTCGAAAACTCACTTTTAGAGGAAATAATTACGATTTTTTTGATCAAAACATCAAAGATGGCTACCAGGCGCAATACAATCGCAATATGCTACAACTCAACAACGGCAATGGCTCTTTCAGTGAGGTTGGGCAACTAGCGGGCATTTCTGCTACCGGATGGAGCTGGAGCCCTCTTCTGTTCGACTATGACCATGATGGCCTAAAAGATATTTGTATTACCAACGGATATTCTCAAGATATTCTGAATCTTGATTTTGCGACCTATCAACAATTGATATCATCCATGGGGCCTACCAATGAGCCCATTCGAAAATACCTCATAGAATCTTTAAAAGCCCCTCCGACGACTAATATCCTATATAAGAACCAAGGAAATTTCACTTTTGATGATATCTCGGAAGATGTGGGCTTTACCAAAGCAACCTACTCAAACGGCATGGCCTATGCCGACTTTGATAATGATGGGGACTTGGATCTGATCATGAATAATGTAAATCAACCGGCCAGCCTCCTGCGTAACACTGCAAATACCATAAAAAAAGTCAATTATATCAAGTTTAAATTCGAAGGTACCGCTCCCAACAAAGACGGGATCGGCAGTCAGGTGGCAATCCACTATAAAGGAGGCTCTCAAAAACAATATTTTACCCCTTACCGCGGCTATCTTTCGACCGTTGAGAAATCTGTGCATTTTGGTCTCGGAGACGTAAACGAAATAGACCGTGTTGTGGTAACTTGGCCCGATGGCAAGGTACAACGGCTCGAAAACGTTGCGGCCAAACAAGAAATTTTACTGCGCCATTCAGAAGCCCTAACGGTTATCGCACCGGCACCCTCCTCAAAACAAACAACCTTATTCCAAGCAGCAGACAGTACAGGTCTCGAAGTAGCCCACGTTGAAAACTCCTTTGTAGATTATAAAGTACAACCACTGCTACCCCATATGCATTCGCGAAACGGGCCCGGCTTGGCGGTAGCCGATGTAAATGCCGATGGCTTGGAGGATGTATATGTTGGCGGTGCAAAAGGGCAGACCGCACACCTGCTCTTGCAACAACCCGATGGTTCCTTCAAAAAAAACCCCTTCCCGAGTAGTAAAAGTGAAGATATGGGCACCTTGTTTTTCGATGCCGATAATGATGGGGATAACGATCTCTTTGTAGTAAGCGGTGGCGCTACGGAAACCTGGGGAAATGCAACCTATCAAGATCGGCTTTACCAAAATGATGGGAACGGCACGTTTGCACTCACACAGGCACTCCCCAAATCTTTGGTAAGCGGTTCGGTAGTCACTGCCAGTGATTATGACAAAGATGGCGACCTGGACCTTTTTGTTGGGGGTCGCGTTCGCCCCGGCGACTACCCCATGCCCCCCAGCAGTGTTCTTTTAAACAATGTAAGCTCCGAGGGAGGCATTCAATTTGAAAACGATTCCCATGAAATCAATGAAACCTTCAAGACACTGGGAATGGTTACCGATGCTTTATGGACCGACTTTAACAATGACAGCTGGCAAGACCTCATCGTGGTGGGCGAGTTTATGCAAGTGCGCATCTTTGAAAACGAACAGGGAACACTAAACGAGATTACAAAGAATGCCGGCATTGAGAACACCAGTGGCTGGTGGAACAGTATTAGCGGAGGTGATTTTGACAATGATGGTGATATCGATTACGTTCTTGGAAATTTAGGATTAAACGGTATGTATCGGGTGAGCCCTTCAGAACCGCTCCGTATATATGCCTATGACTACGACCAGAATGGCCAAACTGACCCTATCATGTCCAATTATTTCGAAGGAGAAAATCATTTGATACACGCACGCAGTGATCTGATCGATCAGGTCAATAGCATGCGCGGTCGTTTTCGCACCTATTCCGATTATGCGAATAGAACCCTTGAAGGGTCCTTATCCAAGGAAGAGATTGCGGCAGCCTATATTTTAAAAAGTGAAACTTTTGCCAATGCTTATATGGAAAACCTTGGTGAAGGAACCTTTCAACTGTCGGAACTCCCCAGAACTGCCCAGATTGCCCCGATGTATGGAATGTTGGTCAATGATTATACCGGTGATGGAAACCTTGATCTGCTATCGGTAGGTAATTTTTATAACGGAAATTCTTTTGCGGGGCGTTATGACGCGTCAATTGGCTGGCTTTTTAAGGGTGATGGAAAAGGTGGTTTTAAGGCAATCGATGTTGCTAAAAGCGGCTTTTATGTAGACGGGGATGCGAAGGGCATGGCCCGGGTACTTACCAAAAAAGGGGAACTGATCATATCTACAAGAAACAATACCACTATAAGAACGCATTTGTTTAAAGGAGACTATCAGGTAGTTTATAGGGCCAAACCCCAAGATATAGCGGCGATTGTACGCTACAATAACGGCACGGAACAACGAATAGAATTCTCTTATGGCTCGGGTTATCTATCAAATTCAAGTCGTACGCTAACAACACCTTACGGAACCGCTGCAGTTGCTATAATAGACCATAAAGGCGGCCAAAAAATCATCTTTCCAATACCATGAAGGGCCTCACACTTTTCGCACTAAGTTACCTGCTGCTACTTTCGTTTTCGTGTAAAGAGGAAGAAGCTACCCACTTTCGACTATTGGATGCCTCACAAACCGGAATCGATTTTCAGAACACCATCCAAGAAAACGATTCCGTAAATGTATTTGAATACATGAACGTCTATACCGGGGCGGGCGTAGCGGTTGGAGATATCGATAACGACGGCCTTGTAGACGTTTATTTTAGTGGAAATATGGTCTCCGGAAGGCTCTATCGCAATCTCGGGGATTTTAAATTCGAGGATATTACTAGCAGTTCGGGAGTTGAAAACAACCGTTGGGGTACCGGTGCCACCATGGTCGATATCAACCAAGACGGACTATTAGATATCTATGTTTGTGTTTCCGGTGGTGCCCAACGATCGGAACGGGCCAATTTGCTCTACATCAATAATGGCGTATCGGCCGTAACCGGCAAAACCACTTTTACGGAAAGCGCGGAGGCATATGGTTTAGCGGATACAAGACAAAGCATGCAAGCGGCCTTTTTCGACTATGACAAGGATGATGACCTCGATATGTATTTGCTGGTAAATCCCGCCGCCTACGAGTATCAGGTCAATATCAGCAAACCAAGGGAATTGGATGGGCAGTCGGTAAGCAATGATCGTCTTTACAGAAACGAAGGCAACGGAACCTTTGTGGATGTTTCGATGCCCTCCGGCATACGGATCGAAGGATACGGCCTTGGGGTAGGCATTTCGGACATCAACGGCGATGACTGGCCCGATGTATATGTTTCCAACGATTTTATAGGCAACGATATTCTGTACATCAATCAAAAAGATGGCACCTTCAAAGACGAGCTGACCCAACATATGAAGCATACCTCCTATGCAGGTATGGGCAATGATGTGGCCGATATAGACAACAACGGCGAACCCGATGTAGTGGTACTCGATATGCGCCCTGAGGATAACGAGCGGCAAAAGTTGATCATCTCCTCTACCGGCTATGACCGCTTTCAATTAATGCTCAAAGCTGGGTACAACCCACAATACAGCCGTAATACACTGCAAATGAACCATGGTGGCGGTACCTTTAGCGAGGTTGGTTTTTTATCCGGTATTAGCAGTACCGATTGGAGCTGGAGCCCGCTGCTCGCCGACTATGACAACGATGGTTATAAGGATCTGTATGTCACCAATGGTTTTTTAAGAGATCTGGGCGATCTAGACTACATTCATTACCAAGGTATTTATGCGACTCCGCTAGGCACCGCGGAGGCCAAAACGGAACAAAAGAAAAAGTCAATTAGTGAATTGCCCAAGGCAGACCTCGTTAATTATGCCTATCGCAATAAAGGGGATATGACCTTCGAAAAAGTATCGAACAAATGGGGCATTCGTGAGCAAAGCTGTTCGAATGGTGCCGCCTATGCCGATTTGGACAATGACGGGGATTTAGACATAGTGGTCAATAACATTGATCGGCCCGCTTTTGTATATCAAAATCAAAGTGAAAAAGATACGGCAACCCATCATCTACGCCTATCCCTAAAGGGTAAAAAAGGAAATTACCAGGGCATTGGTGCAAAAGTAAAGATTACCGTTAAAGACAAGAGTCAGTTCTACCAACATTACCTCAGCAGAGGCTATGAATCAAGCATAGACCCTACCATTCACTTTGGATTGGGTAAGGAACAACAAGTAGATTTGATCGAAGTATGGTGGCCCGATGGCACCTACCAATCCTTTCAAAATGAAGCGGCGGACCAATTGGTACCAATACAGCAAGCAAAAGCCACGCTGCCATCTTCGCAAGCACAAGAGAAACCCCATGCCCCTTATTTTAAAGAAATCACTGATAGTATAGGGCTCTCTTACACCCACATAGAGGATGACCTGGTCGATTTTAAACTACAACCCATTCTTCCGCATATGCATTCTAGGGGCGGTCCCGGTATTTCCGTTGCTGATGTCAATTCAGACGGCCTACAAGACTTTTATATCGGTGGCGCGCACAAACAAGCTGGTAGCTTCTTCATACAAAATAGCAATGGTCGTTTTACCGCTCAAGAAGGTCTCGATCCAGAATTCGAGGACATGGGTTCTTTATTGTTCGATGCCGACGGAGATGGAGATAAAGACCTGTATGTAGTGAGCGGTGGCGTTACGGGCTTGGAGCAGTCGTACCAAGACCGCTTGTATTTAAATGATGGGCAGGGAAATTTTCACCCGTCAAAAGCCTTGCCGCAGATTGCCATGAGTGGCTCTTGCATTACGGCGAATGATTTTGACAAAGACGGGGATTTGGATTTGTTTGTTGGCGGCCGCGTTTCCCCCGGGAAATACCCAATGCCTGTACAGAGCTATCTCTTGGAAAACCAAACCAATGGAACTCCGGAAAAAATCGCATTTAAAAATATTGGCCAAACCGTAAAAGATTGGGAGCAACTAAGTATGGTAACCGCCGCCTTATGGACCGATTATGATAACGATGGGTGGACGGACCTCATTGCCGTGGGTGAATTCATGGGCATTACATTTTTTCACAATGATCAAGGTACCCTGGTGCCCGCCACGGCCACAAGCGGACTTCAAAAAACGGAAGGGTGGTGGAACAGCATTCAAGGAGGGGACTTTGATCAAGACGGTGATACAGACTATATTTTGGGAAATCTAGGCCTTAATACCAAATACAAGGTCAGCCCAGAAGAACCACTTTGCATTTACGCGAGTGACTTCGACAAAGACGGGCGTATAGACCCCGTAATGTGCTATTATATCGACGGTGAAAACCAACTGGCCCATTCACGTGATGAAATCATTGGACAGATCAATGCCATGCGGGCACGCTTTAAGACCTACCGGTCTTACGCCGAAACGCCCTTTCAAAAATCGTTTTTACCCGAAGAACTCGAAAATGCCTATCTGGTGAAAAGCCATACTTTTGCGAGCAGTTATCTTGAAAATCTGGGGCAAGGAAAATTTCGATTGAGCCCCCTCCCCCAGGCAGTTCAAACAGCTCCCGTAGAGGGCATTTTGGTAAAAGATATTGATAGGGATGGCAATTTAGACGTATTGCTTACCGGGAACTCCTATGCCACCGAAGCCGCAACAGGAAGATACGATGCGCTGATCGGCACCGTATTGAAAGGAGATGGAAATGGAAGTTTTGAAAAACTCCCGTTCGAACAAAGCGGTTTTACGCCCCATGATGATGGCAGCGGATTGGCGGCGATTACCAATGCAAAGGGACATACCCTTATTTTGGCCGCCAACCATAATGGCCCGCTCAAAGTGTATGCATTGCAAGAATCTGTTCGCCACAACCAACATCTGGCGGTTTCGGATGACGCGCAATTTGCACAAGTAACCTTACGGAATGGGAAACAATACAAGGTAGAGTTCTATCACGGTTCCGGGTATCTTTCGCAAAGCAGTCGCTACCTTGCCCTATCAGCATCCGTTAAGGAGGTTCGTATAACTACTACAAAAGGAATTACAAAAACAATATATGCAGATGAAGCCATCAACTAATATAGCCCTTGTGCTACTGCTCCTGTTTTCGGCCTGTGCGCCCAAACAGGATCAAAAACAACTAGACACCTATTTTGAAGGAGGGTTATCGGATTACAACCGTCGACTCACCGATGTTATCGTATCCGATATTTTCACGCCCCCTGTTGCCAGCCGTATTTATGCGTATTCGAATATTGCCGCATACGAGGGCATCCGGTTTTTAGACTCTACCAAGCTATCCTTGGCCGGCCAATTAAATGGCCTAGAAAAACTACCACTGCCAGATGCCTCCAAGACCTACTATTACCCGCTGGTGTCGATGGTCGCGTTTACCAATGTAGGGGAAGGTTTGGTATTCGATTTGGAAAAGGCAGATCTGATCGAGCAAGAGATTCTAAAAGAAATACAGGAAATCGGCATCGACCAAGCTACCTACGAGAATTCCGTTGCCTTCGGGAAACAACTGGCGAGCGCCGTTTTACAGTGGGCGGGAGCCGATGGGTACCTTCGGCGTACCGCACTACCGCGATTTAGTGTAAATGAAGACCCTGGGCGCTGGCGCCCTACTCCCCCCGATTATATGGAGGCTATTGAACCCCATTGGAATACATTGCGCACCTTTGTTTTAGATTCTGCCGGACAGTTCGATCCCGGGCTTCCCACCGCCTTTGATACAGCCAAAAATTCTAAGTTCTACCAAGAGGCGGTCGAAGTGTATGAAACGGTAAAACAATTGGATACCACCCAAATAGAAATCGCCAAATTCTGGGACTGCAACCCGAATATTTCGACCACGAAAGGCCATCTGATGTATTTTCAACAACAGATTTCTCCCGGGGGACATTGGATCCATATTGCGGCACAGGTATTGGAAGAACAAAAGGCCGAGGCCGTTTTTTCTGCGGAGGTCATGGCACTGGCGTCCATGGCAATTGCCGACGGATTCATTAGCTGTTGGGACCAAAAATACAAGAGCCAGCTTACCCGCCCAGAAACCTATATCAATGCATATATAGACCCCGATTGGATGCCCATTTTACAAACCCCCGCTTTTCCAGAGCATACCTCTGGCCATAGTGTTGCCTCGAACGCCGCGGCAACTATCTTGACCGAAATGTTCGGGGAGGGGTATGCCTTTGTAGACGCTACGGAAGTGCCTTACGGGCTCCCGGTGCGCAGCTTTTCGTCTTTCCATCAAGCATCACAGGAGGCGGCTATCAGCAGGCTTTATGGCGGCATTCATTATCGCCCCGCCATCGATTTGGGTATTACCCAAGGCCAATTGGTAGGGAAACATGTCCTTAAAAATGTGCAACTTTCGCGCTAGCGGGACACCCTCCCGTATTTTGGGTAAATTGAAAAGAAGCGCCAACAGTTAGTCGTTTGCGTAAAAGCTGGGGAATACTAATTCGAATACCAAGGAAAGAAGAATGAGCTTACAGCGAATTGCGTTTGATCAGGTTAAAGGCTAAAATTTCTTTGGTGACCGCCTGTTCCTTAATGTGGTCGGCCGCTTTTCGTGCCATATCCCTAAAGTCGGTCGAAATGGTCGTGATCCCGTCGGAAACGATTTCTTTTACGATATCATCGTTGTGGGAAAGAATCCCAACATCTTCCCCTACCCTATATCCCTTATGCTTACAATCCCGCAAGGCGTCCCATAAGAAGGTATCACTGATAAAGAAATAAGCGGTCCCTTTTTTAATGGACTGCGGTTTGTACTTTTTTTCAATTTTTCCCGGTATCGAATAGTCGTTCAAAAAACGGTCGAATGCCGACCGAATTCCCAGGGGGTAATCCGTATCATCGCGAAAGAACAACACAAACTTGCGATACTTTTTGATTTCAGGGAGCAACTCTACCAACTTGAGATAGGTGGTCTCCTCGAATTCTTGGGAGATATAGGAATATTCGCTTCCCATATCCAAATAACGGTCGATGATCAGTAACTTTTTAGGTTCGATACTTTTTAAGATATCCCGGATTTCGGGCTGCGGAATCGGAGCCACCACATACTTGCCATACTTGCCGCGCATATTGTTAAAAATCGTCTCGAATACTGCGGCGTTATTGTGATGAAAAAACACATCTATCTGAAAGCGTTTCCCCAATTCTTTTCGGAACGTATTATAAAATTCTTCTTGAAATCGATTAAAGGAATACAGCAGCAGCGCTATTTTAAGCGTTACTTTGGTTTCCTGGCTGATGATGAAATACCCCTTCAGTTTTTTAGACTCCACCAGCCCTCTTTCCTTTAGCTCTTCATATGCCTTTACAATCGTTTTTCGGGCATACCCCAAATCGGCTACCATTTTATTGATGGAAGGTAATTGATCCCCGGTTACTAAAATACCGGCATCGATCGCCTCGATAACTCCATGCACCAACTGTTCGTGCTTTGAAAGTGTATTGACATTTTTGAGGCTATTTATTTTATCCAATAAGGACATAACGGGGTTTTTAATAACAACTATTTCAAAGGCGTAATATTACGAAATATTAGTATACTTCAAATGCTTAAGGTGGTCAAATACCGTTATTTACGGTCTAATGTCAACCGCTGCGATGGGATTTCATCAAAACCGGCTTTTCAAAAACCTAGGAAGTCACCTCATCCAAAAAATAAAGCGCCATCCGAATTTTCCAATAGGGTAAATTGCCCTCGAAAAACTCAAAATAGGGCTTTAGTCCTTCCGCTTCTGGCAGCTGCTTTCTGGCCGCCCCTACTTGTTCTACTTCTGTATCACTAACAAACTGTGCCAAATCTACCTGCTCCCCATCGGCATGCATTTTTTGGAGATGGGCGTAGATGGTATCTACTTTTAGCCCTCTCGCCTCCGCAATTTCCGCCACGGTTGATCCGTCTAAAAACAATTGGTACGATTGTTCGTGGGTGGGTACCTTTGGTTTTAGGGCGACCTTATGCGCAGCGATCGCTTCCAAAAAAGGTACGGCATACTTTTCCAGTTTGGCCTGCCCGACTCCTGAAACTTCCAAGAATTCCGATTCGTTGGAAGGCAATTTGGCCTCCATATCCTTTAAACTCACATCTCCGAAAATCACGTAGGCCGGCACGCCTTCTTCCTTGGCAAGTTGCTGTCTTAAAAGGCGTAGCTTTTCGAAAAGTCCGGTTTTTTCTGCCGCTTTCTTGGCTTTCTTTTTGGTTTTGGAATCTGCCTTTTGCAAAACGGCCAATTGTACCGTCTTTTTTTCGAACAGTACCTGCTTCGCCAATGGTGTCAGTTCTAGTTGGGCGTTCTCTTTAAAATTAATGCGCAATACCCCTTGGTTCAGGAGCTGAATCACATATTGCTGCAAGTCTAGCCAAGAAATATCTTTAACGGCACCATAGGTTTTGATATGCTGCAGTCCCTTTTCAAAAATCAGCGCATTCTGGGCACCTCTTAAGACATCTACCACGGTTCCCATCGCCTCTTGTTCCTTAAGACGCGCTACGGCGGAACATATTTTTTGTGTTAGCAAGGTGGCATCAAAATAAGTGGGCGGCTGCGCGCACATATCACATTGCCCACAGCGATCTACCACATGCTCTCCGAAGTAATTTAACAGGGCAATTCGGCGACAGCTCAAGGCCTCGGCGAACTGTTGCATGCGCTCTAATTTGGCATACTCTACCTCGGCATTATCGCTCTGGGAAATAAACCGACGCAACTGTGCAACATCGGCAAAGCTGTAAAAGAGGAGCGCATTTGCGGGCAGGCCATCACGACCGCCCCGCCCTATTTCCTGGTAATAGCCTTCAATATTTTTAGGAAGGTTGTAGTGTACCACCCACCGCACATTGCTCTTATCGATTCCCATACCGAAGGCG
>CALIIC010000114.1 GCA_938020445.1 uncultured Flavobacteriaceae bacterium
ATCTATCAATTGCCGAAATAGCCTATGATGTAGGGTTTAATCATGCAAGTTACTTTACCAAATCGTTCACAAAGGAATTTGGATTTACACCAAGTTCAATAAGGGGCTAAAAAAAGTGTACTATTGTTCGGTTTTTTTAAACAAATAAGTACCTGATTAACAGCGCTTTAAATTAAAAAGGTGACCATTAGTTACACTCCTTTTCCGAACAATGGTTCATTTTGTTCTTTAAAAAATCAATAATCCAACTTTTGAGAACAATACTTACATTGCTCTCTTCAAAATTGACATAATTTTAGTACAGCAAAAGATTCCAACTAATCTTACAAAATACTGATAATATGTTAAAACCAACTAATTTTTCCGTAGCGCATGGTCATGAATACTTTGGCTTTAACAATGAATATACAAAGTTGGTACATTCCTTAAAAAAGGAACAAGAGTCAAATAGAAGGTTACGGGAAACGAATTATTCCCTTGAGCGTTTTCTTACCATCATCGCCCATGATCTAAGAGCACCCTACAATACCATGTTGGGATATAGTACTATTTTGATCGAGAACTTTGAATCGTTTAATCGAAACAAAATCAAGGAATGCTTAGTCAACCTTCAAAAGTCTGCCAAAACCAATTATCAACTTACCCAGAACTTATTAGCATGGTCTATGATTCAACGGGGAGATATAAAATTGGACAAACAGAAGTTGAATTTAAAGAACCTAATTGACCAAGTTATCAACACTTACGAAAATATGGCGGAACAAAAGGGTATTCGCCTGATTGGAAACTGTCCGGATACTTTAGCAGGAACATTGGACAAAAATGTCGCAATTTCCGTTCTGTCGAATTTAGTGGTCAACGCTTTAAAATACACACACAAAGGAGGTATCGTAGAAATAAAAGTGAAAAAAATCAATCAAGATGTGCTGTTTAAAGTTACAGACACCGGCATAGGCATGTTCCCGTCGGTCGCTAGAAACCTTTTTAAGCTAAACCGCATCACCTCTACTGCAGGAACAAAAAATGAATCGGGCACGGGCTTAGGCTTAATTTTATGCAAAGAACTAATGCATATACATCGGGGAGAAATTCAAGTAAAAAGTGAAGTTGGCAAGGGGACCACTGTCCTAGCGTATTTTAACCACATTTCCTAATTCCTCCTATTTTGAAAATTCTTGAAAATGGAAAAATTTAATTGCATCATCATTGAAGATGATATGGACCATAGTGAGATATTAAAGTTTTATTTGTCAAAATTCTTTAAGGAAATCAACATTGCCGGCGAAGCGAGAACAATCTCATCTGCCATGGAAATTTTGGAAGAATCAAAACCAAATATTGTTTTTCTTGATTTAGAGTTACAAGGACAAAGCTCTTTTGAAATTCTAGAGCAGTCAACGAACTTGGAAAACACCGAAATTATAATTATCAGTTCACATCCTGAATATGCCCTTAAAGCATACGAGCATTTGGTTACCGACTATATTTTAAAACCGCTTTTACTGGAGAATCTGATACTCGCGATTAAAAAGGCCAAGAAGAATATCAAACTAAAAATGCTGGCATGGTCAAAAAATAAAGACCAAAACGAAAGTCCCTTAAAACACTTGGCCATCGCCACGGTAGAAGCAATAGATATAATAGCAGTGGATAAGATTCTATATCTAGAGTCCGATGGTAGATATACCGTATTCCATATGGAGGACAACACTTCGAAAGTGGCTAGTAAGAATTTGGGAGAATATACTAGATTGCTATGCAATAATGACTTTTTTAGAATCCATCATTCTATTTTAGTGAATATGAATCATGCCATTAACGTTTATAAAAAAGATGGCAACTATATTCAATTAAGCACAAAAAAGTTTTTACCCATTTCAAAGCGGAAAATGCCCTCTTTATATAACTTCTTGCGTTTAAAGTAAGTACTGCCATACAAGGTACATTGTATTGGTTTTCCTTGACCCAAAAGGCTGAAAAACTGCAAAAAAAGCAGATGAAATTATCAGGACGTATCAACTCAACCATAGCGACTTAAGTTTGACAGCAACAAGTAGCTGTCCCGGCCCAGTGGCAGACTCACCGCCTCCTCTTACCATGCAAAATGGGGTTCGGCGCTGATTTTGATCGATCCATAAGTTCATTGGCCTGAAGCCAACTCGCATTATTTGCTTCTTTTCTCTCAAAAAAAACTATCTTATGGTCTAGAACCCTAATGACCAAACGTTGAAATATTTCTACCTGCTACTGATCTTTGCTACACCACTGGTGGCGCAAGAACTGCCCCCCATTCAAAACTTCTCCCCAAAAGACTATCATGGCGAGAATCAAAATTGGGCCATTTCCCAATCCGCCGAAAAACTTATTTACGTCGCCAATAGCACCGGACTTTTAGAATACAACGGAGCCACTTGGAACCTCTACCCCTCCCCCAACGAGACCATCATGCGGTCTGTTCAAGTAGTTGGTGAACGCATCTATACTGGCTGTTTTATGGAGTTCGGTTACTGGAAAAAAAACAACTCGGGTCTCCTAGCATATACCTCTCTTTCCAAAGAATTGGGAATCCCCCTCTTAGAAGACGAGGAGTTTTGGACCATTATCGATTTAGACGATTGGATCGTCTTCCAATCCTTAAAACGCATTTACATACTGAATGTAAAAACGAATCTGGTCAACAGCATAGACGCTGAAAACACCATTACCAAAATGTTCAAATTGGGCGAGAGTATTTATTTTCAAAGATCTGACAAGGGAATATTCAAAATAAAGGCTGGTTTGACCACTGCGGTCTTTGAAGGCGCTATTACCAAAAATGATGAAATCATCGATATTTTTGGTACGGAGAAAAATCCATTGATCTTGACCAAGAACAATGGGTTCTATCAAAATTCAGAAGAGGGGATGGTGCCCGCCCCAAACTTTCCCAATCAACTCTTATCTTCTCTTAGCCTTTATGACGGCATACAACTTCAAAACGGGGGTTTTGCTTTGGGTACCATCTCTGACGGTTTGATTTATTTGGATAAACAGGGAGCAATTAAGCTACGGGTCAATCAAAACAATGGGCTATCAAACAATACGGTCTTGGCCCTTTTCGAAGACTTGGAACGGAATATATGGTTGGGGTTAGACAATGGTATCAGCTATGTAAACACGAACGCTCCTTTCGAGGTATTCAATGACGATAAAGGGATTCTTGGTAGCATCTATGCCTCTGCAATCAACAATGGGTATCTGTACCTGGGTACCAATCAGGGCCTTTTTTACAAAAAACTGGGCAGTGCCGATAATTATACATTTATAGCGGGCACCCAAGGGCAAGTATGGTGCTTGGAAGAGATCGATGGTACGCTGCTGTGCGGACACCATAAAGGCACTTTTAGCGTAGAAGGAGACCAAATAAAAAAAATCGCTTCCATACCCGGTACTTGGGAAGTATCTCGCATAGCGCATAAACCAGGCCTGCTGCTGCAAGGCAACTATGATGGCTTGTACGTTTTGGAAAAATCGGGCAGTTCTTGGATTCTCAAAAACAAGATCAACGGTTTTAATAATTCCTCTAGATATTTTGAAACCATTGACAATGAAATTTTTGTAAATCACGAATACAATGGTGTTTTCAAGATTACGGTAGACGATGCATTCTTCAACGTCAAATCGGTCGCAATAGACACCTCTATACAAGGATCCAATTCAGGGATCGTTCGGTATAACCAGGACCTTTTATATGCTTATAAAAAGGGGATTTTTAAGTACAATGCCCCTAGTGGTCGTTTTATCAAAGACAGTCTGTTGAGCAAGGTTTATACCGAGGAGACCTACGAGTCGGGAAAGTTGGTAGTAGATCAAAAGGAAAATCTTTTATGGGTTTTTACCAAACCGAATATCAGTTACATCTCCCCTGCCGCATTGTCTGCGATTCCCAAAATAAAAAGTATTCCGTTGACAAAAGAAATGAGGAATGGGATTCTTGGGTACGAGCATATTGTTCGCCTTAATGACAACAGCGACTACTTGATCGGTACTGCCTCGGGTTATATTACGGTAGATTTGGATGAATTGAAACCAAAAAACTTTCAAGTACGTATCGGCACCATTGTCAACGGAACAGGGGAAAAGAATACAAAGCGCACTATTGATCGAAGTGCAGAACGCACATTTAGCAGCGAGGAAAATACGCTGAAAATTTCCTTTTACGCCCCAGAATTCAATAAATTCTTAAGTACGCACTATCAATTTCAACTGCAAGGCATATACGATGATTGGAGTGATTGGTCCGAACAAGGCGAGGTTACCTTCGAAAACCTTCCCTACGGAGATTATACGTTTAAGGTACGAGCCAAAATAGGAGAATCTATTTCCAGCAATACTGCTTCGTATGCTTTTAAAATCGCCAAACCTTGGTATGTATCAAATCTACTCTTGGTATTGTATGCGCTTGGGGTATTCCTGTTTTCCGTGTTCATGCATACATCCTACAAGCACTATTATAGCAAGCAGCAAGAGAAGCTAATCGAAAAAAACAGAAGAGAATTAGAACTTGCCCAGGTACAAAATGAGAAAGAAATCATTCGATTGAAAAATGAACAATTACAATTGGATGTCAAGGGCAAAGGCAAAGAATTGGCAGCCTCTACCATGAGCATTATTAAAAAGAATGAACTGCTCACTACCATTAAGAACGAACTAGGCAACGTATCTGATAAAGATGCGGTAAAACCTGTTATAAAAATCATTGACAAAAGCCTAAAGCAGAACGATGATTGGGAACTGTTTCAAGAAGCGTTTAACAATGCTGACAGCGAATTTTTAAAAAATATAAAGGCACTACATCCAAGCTTATCTCCGAACGATTTAAAATTATGTGCGTATCTACGTTTAAATCTATCCTCCAAAGAGATCGCTCAGTTACTTCATATCTCTGCCAGAAGTGTCGAAATAAAAAGGTATCGTCTTCGTAAAAAATTACAACTACAACGCGAAGATAATTTGGTAAACTATATTTTGGAACTATAAGAAAAGGACAAAATATAATCAGAAACTGTCGTTTTTTAACGCAACAAGCGGGCTTTTCGCTACAACATATCCGATTTTCACCTCAACATTACCTATACATAACTATTTTTTAACAGTATTTTAAAGGTTGTTGAGAGTTTTTCTTTTTTTATTGAACATTTCTGCTGATTCCATAATTTATAGGGGTTTTGAATGCTATAATGATAAAAAACATGTGCTTTTTTTAAGGGTGTATGTTTTTTGTAGTGGTGAAATTTATGGTATCCCTGGTTTTTGAACATAAGTTTAGACGTTCAAAAAATGCTATATGAATTCAATCCAAAACAAATTACTCAAACTAACATTCTTCTTATGTACCACTGCCTTTTTTGCCCAAACGGCAAAAGTGGTCGTTACGAAGAATGAGAACGGAACGCACTTGACCGTAGACGGGGAACCTTTTATGATCAATGGTATGAACTGGGACTACATCCCCATCGGAACCAATACGGTGAATGCCAATTTTTGGAAAAAATCGGACGACATCATCAAAGCCGGTTTGGATACCGAAATGTCGCTCTTAAAAAACATGAACGTTAATGTGATACGCCAGTACACAGGCGTTCCTGCCAAATGGATCAAATACATCTATGAGAACTACGGCATTTATACCATGCTGAACGATTCTTTTGGACGATACGGACTTACGCTGGATGGTGTATGGACCCCCGTCACCGATTATGCCGATCCACGTACCCAAGAGTTTCTGTTGGCAGAAATAGACAAGTTGGTAAAAGAATACAAAGACACTCCCGGTCTCTTGTTATATTTATTGGGTAATGAAAACAATTATGGGCTTTTTTGGGCCGGTGCCGAAACAGAAGATTTCCCAGATGGAGAAGAGAAAATAAATGCCGTAGGGGAATTACGAGGTAGGCCCATGTATCGCCTAATGAACGAGGCTTCTAAAAAGATAAAAGCGGCAGATTCATCACATCCTGTTGCCATCTGTAATGGAGACGTATTATTTATAGATATTGTAGCCGAGGAATGCAAAGACATTGACATCTATGGTACCAATACCTATCGCGGCGCTTCTTTCGGAGACATGTTCCAAGTGGTAAAAGACAAATTAGACAAACCGATCATGTTCACCGAATTCGGTGCCGACGCTTTCAATGCCGTCAAAAATCAGGAAGATCAAAAAATGCAGGCCTATTATATGGTGAACAACTGGAAAGAGATTTACCAGAATGCAGCAGGCATGGGAAAAGCGGAAAATTCCTTGGGAGGGTTTACCTTTCAATTTTCCGATGGCTGGTGGAAAGCTGGTTTTGATGATAGAAAAGATGCAGACTCACATCAAACCGAAGCCACCTGGAACGGTGGTGGTTATACCTTGGATATTGCTTATGAAGGCGCCAACAACATGAACGAAGAATGGTTCGGTATCTGCGCCAAAGGAGCGACCAACCCGAGAGGGCTTTACGAACTATATCCGCGAGCGGCCTACTACGCCTTAAAGGAAGCACATCAATTAAACCCATATGCCGAGGGAGTTAACCCGGCCTTTGTTGAAAATCATTTTGAAAATATCGAATTGATGGATGCTGTTTTAAAAGCACGGGGAGACAAGGCTGCCTTGGTTGGAGAAGCTAGTAGTAAAATCAGATTAAGCAATTTACAAGCAAGGTTTACCACATTTAGCACGGGAGGAACCCTACTGACCACCCCCGATACGGCAGATCCAGAAGAAGTTGTCTACCCGAGTGAGCAAGGTTTCGACCATATGCAATCCTATTTCGTAGGGGTACAAGGGGAACCTGCGTCAAACATGAAGGCAGAAGTAAATTTTAATGTTCTGGGCAATGTCGCGATCAACCCGATCGATGAAGTCTTTTATGAAAACAGAGGGCGACCCATCGCCTTTAATACAGATGATGGAGACGTTGTTTTAACGGACTTCAATCGGGTACAAGTGTACAATGCATCCTTTGAATGGAATGCCAAGAACTTTGATGTTAGAGGGTTCTACAGAACCGGGCATTACCATTGGGGGTATGAAGGTGATTTCTTTGGCCTGTACCCAGAAGCAAATTATGGTCCAAACCTAGATATCTACAACGGTGAAATCTCTGGAATTGAAGTAGATGGAAAAGGCCCCTTAAAAGGATTAAAAGCCGCATTCGGCCCGCAATTATGGTGGGGCGCCAACCCGGCCGTTCTTTTGAAATACCGAAAGAAAATAGGACATTACGAAGTTACGGGTATTTTTCACGAGGATATTGACAATTTTGGAACCATTGTTTCCTCGCTGGCAGTTCCCAATCCTAGAACCAGAAGAGCAACCCTACAAGTAGAACGGGAGCTTGGAAATTTTGAGTTCACGTTTGGTGGAATATGGGGTGGCCAACCTTTAAATGGACGGGAGTTTCAATTCACGGAAGGAGAACCCGGGAATTACACCGTTTTCACCGATGAAGTAAACACCAAAGACAATTGGGGGGGTAAGGCAAAAGTAATGTTCTCAAAAGGTGGCTTTAACTGGTACGCCCAAGGTGCGGCCATGGGACTCGTTGCCAATGGAGGTGCCGACTATACCAGAACATTTACCGGATGGAAGCTAAAAGATAGCGGTAGCGGTAACCAA
>CALIIC010000115.1 GCA_938020445.1 uncultured Flavobacteriaceae bacterium
AATTGCCCACAGGCGGAACCAGCGGCCAGGTCCTTTCAACGGACGGCAGTGGAACCTATACCTGGATCAACGACGACGGCGGAGCGGATACCCAGGACCTTTCGATCGATGCGGCCGGAACGACCATTTCCTTGGTCGACGGTGGTTCGGTAACGGTGGATGTGGACGATGCGGATGCCGATGCGACCAACGAGATCCAGACCTTGTCCCAGACCGGAACCAATGTTACCCTTTCCAATGGAGGAGGTGCGATTTCCGTTGCGGACAATGACAACGATTCAACGAACGAAATAGAATTACCGACAGGTGGAACGAGCGGCCAGGTCCTTTCAACGGACGGCAGCGGAACCTATACCTGGATCAACGACGACGGCGGAGCGGATACCCAGGACCTTTCGATCGATGCTGCGGGAACGACCATTTCTTTGGTAGACGGTGGTTCGGTGACGGTGGACGTGGACGATGCGGATGCGGATGCGACCAACGAGATCCAGACCTTGTCCCAGACCGGAACGAACGTAACCCTTTCCAATGGAGGAGGTGCCATTTCGGTTGCGGACAATGACAACGATTCAACAAACGAGATAGAATTGCCAACAGGTGGTACCAATGGCCAGGTCCTTTCGACCGATGGCAGCGGAACCTACACCTGGATCAACGACGACGGCGGAGCGGATACCCAGGACCTTTCGATCGATGCGGCCGGAACGACCATTTCCTTGGTCGACGGTGGTTCGGTAACGGTGGATGTGGACGATGCCGATGCCGATGCGACCAACGAGATCCAGACCTTGTCCCAGACCGGAACCAATGTTACCCTTTCCAATGGAGGAGGTGCGATTTCCGTTGCGGACAATGACAACGATTCAACAAACGAAATAGAATTGCCAACAGGTGGCACCAATGGCCAGGTCCTTTCAACGGACGGCAGCGGAACCTACACCTGGATCAACGACGACGGCGGAGCGGATACCCAGGACCTTTCGATCGATGCGGCCGGAACGACCATCTCCCTAGTTGACGGTGGTTCGGTAACGGTGGATGTGGACGATGCGGATGCAGATGCGACCAACGAGATCCAGACCTTGTCCCAGACCGGAACCAATGTTACCCTTTCCAACGGAGGAGGTGCCATTTCGGTTGCGGACAATGACAACGATTCAACAAACGAAATAGAATTGCCTACAGGTGGAACCAATGGCCAGGTCCTTTCAACGGACGGTAGCGGGACCTATACCTGGATCAACGACGACGGCGGAGCGGATACGCAGGACCTTTCGATCGATGCGACCGGAACGACCATCTCCTTGGTAGACGGTGGTTCGGTGACGGTGGACGTGGACGATGCGGATGCAGACCCAACAAACGAAATTGAACTTCCAACAGGTGGAACGAGCGGCCAGGTCCTTTCGACCGATGGCAGCGGAACCTACACCTGGATCAACGACAACGGCGGAGCGGATACCCAAGATCTTTCGATCGATGCGGCCGGAACGACCATCTCCTTAGTTGACGGCGGTTCGGTGACGGTTGATGTGGACGATGCCGATGCAGACGCGTCCAACGAATTACAGGATTTAAACTTAGATGTCAATAATATTTTAACCTTAAGCAATCCGGCAACTCCGGGCAATCAAGTAGATTTATCAGGCTTGCTAAATACAAATTTGGCAACAGATAATTTAACTCAAGATGCAGAGACTAGAACCTATGATATGAATGCGCAAGATTTGACATTCACCAATGGTTCTTTTGGAATTGGAACAACAAATCCGGCTGGGACATTAGACGTACAGAGCGCAGTGAACCAGGATGCATTTCGGTTTACACAAACAAATGTGACAACAGGTGAACGCGATGTGTTTACCATTATTGATCAAGATGGTGGTGGCGGAGGTCAGGATGAAAGTTCTGTATTGAAAGTGCTTAAAAGCGGAAACATAAATACTGGGGATAATGGTTTTAGTCTTATTGAATTGGCTAGTACCGGAACCGATCCAGGTGATAGTAAATATTGGATATCAGGAAGAACCAGCGACGAAGGGGCTGTGAAATGGGGTGTTGACATTACCGACAATGATTATTGGTCGGAAGGCGGAATTCTCCTTGGTGCTACCGGTGCCGACGGAGGGACCTATAGCGGTGGTACTTTTAGGGTCGAAGCTGATGGTGATACAGGCGTTGGTACCACTACGCCAGACGCTCGTTTAGATGTAGAAGGTGGTGCAGTTCGTTTTACCGATTATGCAGCAGCTACCACACCTTATGAGAATTCATCTGCCGATTATTTATTGGCTACAGATGCCGAAGGTGACGTAGTGCAGGTAAATTCAGTTAAGTCCTCTCGTATTTTCTATCCGCCGTCCATTGCAATTGATGCATCGGTAGATGTGGTAGGAGCTACAAAAGACCTGTATCAGGAATATGTAAATCAATATGCGCCGACAACAGCACCTTATACAGATACATTTGTAGCAAGTTCTGGAGCGCCAGGGGCCATTCCTACCTATGACTCGGATGAGTTGTATTACTATGTAACCTATTACGACCCTACGGTTTTCGATAACGTAAGTATCAGTAATACAGGAGTAATGACATATGATATTATCGATCAACCGGCAGATTACAACTCATTGATCAATGTGGTCTTTGTGGTAAGATAGACAATCGCAAAAAGCGTTCGTATAAAATTGGACTCGAAAACCACATATAAAAAACTGCTCCTCAGCTTTGTTGTTACATTGCTGGGGATTGTTGTGTCAAATGCACAATATCTATTGCAAGCACCCAATAGCGGTGATGAAGGCAATTATAGATGGTATGAAGCGTCGGATACGGCGACTGTTTTAGGTACGGATTTCTTTTTGGAAGTTGCCCAACAAGGGGTTTATTTTGCGACCTATGATGGTACACTCTGTGGTTCTAATGCCACAGGTTATTTTATCGTAACCAATTGCAACGCTCCCTTCAATGAGGTTACATTGGATATAACCGCTAACATTGACTTAAGTTCTGGGGCTACCTTGAGCTGGAATCCTGCAGTTACAGGAGATCAGACTAGACCAACCGTGGTTGCTACACAAACCGTTACTCGCTACACGGCGACTATTACCAAGGCTGGCAATAGCAGCAGTCTTCCCAATTTTACAGTAGTATGTATTAATGAGGCAGCCAACTTGGTAGATGACCTGGTCACTACCGATGAGGATGTATCTGTAGTCGTTGCTATTTTTGATAATGATTCGGACCTGCCTACTGCGGGATCCCTTACAACAACAGATCCCGCAAACGGAACAGTAACTATTGATAACAACGGAACCCCTAACGATCCAACCGATGACATTGTAACCTATATTCCCGATGCTGATTACAACGGGCCTGATTCATTTGATTATACCATATGTAATACGTTCGGAGATTGTAGTACCGCTACAGTAACCATTGATGTACTTCCAATAGTAGACGCTATTGATGATTCGGTGGCCACAACTGAAGATACTCCTGTAACAATAGCTATTCTTGCAAATGATAACGACTTGCCCACTACAGGATCATTAACGACAACAAATGCTGCGAATGGTACGGTAGTTATGAATGATAATGGTACACCCAACGATCCTTCGGATGATACGGTTACCTATACTCCTAATAATGGTTTTATAGGAACAGATAGCTTTACCTACACCATTTGTGACGCGTTGGGGAATTGTAGTACCGCAACGGTATTCATAACAGTGGTGGTGTCTAACTCCATTGATTTGGATTCAGATGATGACGGCATTGTGGATAGTTTTGAAGACCTCAATTTGGACGGAGATAATAACCCGGCCACCAATCCCACTGATTCCGACGGTGATGGTCACCCAGATTATCTCGATATCGATAGTGATGATGATGGTATTCCAGATAACGTAGAAGCACAGGCAACAGCCATTTACATTGCTCCAAGTGGGCAAGATACCAATGGAAACGGACTTGATGATATATACGAAATGGGCGGCACTCTTGGCTTATTTCCGGTGGATACTGATGGTGATAATTTACCTGATTACTTGGATTCGGACAGTGATAATGATAACGTGCCCGATGCTATTGAGGCACATGATTACAATCAAGATGGTATTCCAGATGTTACCTATATCGGGTCGGATAAAGATAACGATGGGTTGGATGATGGGTACGAAGGAGCTGAAAGTATTGATGCCGATGTGAACGATGAAATCAACGACCCATTCAATGATTTACCAAATACGGATGGCGATTCGGAATCAGATTATAGGGATGTTGACGATGATGGAGACGGTATTATGACTGCTGATGAAGATGTCAATAGAGACGGGAATTATGCCAATGATGATAGCGATAGCGACGGTATTCCTGAATACTTAGAACCAAATGCAAGCGAAGATGTAGTAGAAATCTTTAATGTGATTACACCAAATGGAGATGGGGTACATGATGTATTAACGATAGCGGGGCTTGAGAATTTTCCCGATAATACACTTAAAATCTTTAACAGATGGGGCGTATTGGTGTATACCACAAACGCTTATAATACCGAAGGAAATGTTTTTGATGGTACCTCGGAAGGCAGGGTTACCGTGAATCAAGAAAGACAATTACCAGTGGGTACATACTTCTATATTTTGGAGTATGCAGACGCCACGGGAACCGTATTGACGAAATCAGGATACCTATATATAAATAGATAAAAATGACCATTGTAAACGCAGCATATAACCGCAAACGACTTCTATTGGCCTTCGGCGTATTTATTTTCTTGATGGCTACTCAAGGGATTCTAGCACAACAAGATGCACAGTATACCCAGTATATGTACAATACAGTGAGCGTGAACCCAGGTTACACGGGTTCTAGAGGGCATTTGAGCATCGCGGCGTTGCATAGGTCGCAATGGGTCGGCCTGGATGGGGCTCCCGTAACGCAAACGTTTAATATTCACTCACCTATCGGGTATCGAGGGGTAGGATTGGGGCTTTCTGTAGTGAACGACCAAATTGGCCCTACTTCGGAAACCTATTTTGATGTCGATTTTTCATATACCGTATATACCTCCGATGAAGGTAGACTCAGTTTTGGGCTGAAAGCTAGCGGTCATTTGTTGGATGTTCGTTTTTCGGAGCTCAACCAATTGGCTCCTGATCAGAGTTTACAACAAGATATCGATAATAAGTTTTCTCCAAATATTGGAGCGGGGGTCTATTATCATACGCAAAGGTATTATGCAGGCTTATCGGTTCCCCGATTCTTGCAAACAACCCATTTTAAGTCAGGGGTTGCTCCTTCTACCGCGAAAGAACGAATGAATTTTTACTTTATTACAGGCTATGTGTGGGATCTTAATCCTTCTTTAAAGTTTAAGCCTACCTTGCTTACCAAAGTAGTGCAAGGTGCTCCTTTACAAGTAGACCTTTCTGCCAATTTTATGCTAAGTGAAAAATTTATATTGGGTGCCGCATACCGTTGGGATGCTGCATTTAGTGGTATGCTCGGTTTTAATATTTCAGACGGTATTTTGTTGGGAATGGCCTACGATCGGGAAACAACCGATTTGGGAAGCGCATCCTTCAATGATGGTTCGTTTGAGGTAATTCTGCGATACGACTTCATTAAAACCAAAGGAAACCTAAAATCTCCTAGATTTTTCTAGTATACTTAACTTCTTCCATTAAGCAGTGAGCTCGTTTGGGGCATTACTGTTACTAGTATGGCCATTCCATACCATTCTTTAATGGTAGCTTAAAGGGCTTCCAACTTTTGTAAGGCTGTTGCCAATTTAGGCCCAGCGTTCCTTCGTCTCAATAGGTCCTGTTTTTTAAGGTTTAAAGTACTTTCCAAACAGTTTTTTACTGAGAGGCACTTCTAAATAGACAAAGCGCCTGCTTTCCCTGATGAACTTCCCAAGCTCCTATATACCGGTTGAAAGGGTGCAAAGTATCGATGTAACTTTAGTTTTTGGAAGTGTTTAAGTATCTGATAATTAAGTATTTAAAATATAAAGAACCTTCTGAACGAATAATTCGTTACTGATGACGTGAAAACTTTTGCAAGGAATATGAAGAGGATAATTTTGTGGTGAAAATAGTCCCAAGTACCTTAAAAGTTCCAAACTTATGAAGAACTACTGCGCTTCAGTTTCAATTACGGATCTTATATCATTTTTCTGTGTGGTTTTTTGTTGTTTCATTCAAAGCACGCACGGGCAGGCCAATTCAATTAGAACGGGAGTTACCTTTAATTGGGCCGATACGCAAACAAATTTAAGTGACCCTGCAAACCTTCAATCTATTGATATTAATGGCGTTGGGTATACCACTTTTGTAGTTCCTTCTTCCTATGAAATGACGAGATTGGGATCGGGTGGCGATGGTCAAAACAACGTCTGGGAGAATGGCTCTCGAATAATTTCTGGTAGTAATGACCCTAACTGGGCTGCCGGTGCCCTGGCTGCTTACCAATCTTTGAATTTGAACCATTACTTTGAATCTCTAAATAACGGAGACAACTTTTGCGAAGATTATACGGCAATAGCTACCACTGACGCTCAAATACAAACAATACGGTATAGTCCAGGAATTCCCTCGAATCCCGATGGGGTGCTTGCGGTAACGGAACGTGGTGGTAACAACTGTATGTATATCGAATTCTATGGGATTCCAGTTGGAGGAGGTGCCGAACAGCTATTGGGACGTACTTTCGTTCGTAATCAAGGAAACTTAACTGGTATAAATCCACAGGCTGCTCCAACCCCTAATAGTGATTACTGGAGCAGCGGAAGAAACCACGAAAACAATCAGGTGATAGCGATAGCTCTTTACGAGTTATCCGAATTGGCTCCTGTTGGCTCCACTATAACAGCGATTCGCTATATGGGGGCTACCAATGACCATGGCGATGGAAAGTTTTTTCTGATGCAGACCTATGCCGAGGATGATAGTCTGCGCATAAAACTGGATCGTGAAGGCAATGGGGATATTGGCGCGAACGACATGGTACCACCGGGAAGCACATATACCTTAACTTCTGGAACTGCGAATGGTATGCTAACGTTTAACCCAGATGGGACGTTCAATTATGTGCCCAATCCTGGTTTCACTGGGAATGATACCTTTGAATACGAAGTATGTTTGCCCGCTCCAAATACACATGTTTGCGATGCTGGAACCGCCATAATTGTAATTAAACTCGAAGCAGTTTTCGACAATCTAAACGTAACACAAGATTCATCTGATAATGCTATTGCTGTACTTGATAATGATAATTTTGGAAGTTCAGGACCAAAATTGGATGGGGCTATTACAAATTTTACATTGCCCGTTAATGGTACTATAGCACTGAATAATAACGGTACCTCGGGAGATTCTTACGACGACTTTTTTACCTATACCCCAAATACCGGCTTCAACGGAACTGATTTTTTCACTTATGAGATTACGGATGCCGGTGGGAATACAGATACTGCTTTCGTTTATGTTAGCTCGGTTTTTGATATGGATACCGATGGTATTGATGATAAAACCGACCTTGATGATGACAATGATGGGATTATCGATGCAAATGAAGCACAAGAGTGTATTAATGATGCCTATTTTGCTTGGGAGTTCAATGCGCCCGTGGGAACCAGAACGAATGATTTTGTTGAAAATACGGCCATTACAGATTGGTTGATCACAGGGACGGATGTGATTACTACAGGTGTCGGTTTGAATGGAAATTCACCTGATTCGGAGTTACAGTTGACAAATATTGACGCTACAACCTACCAAGAGGCGATTGCTCAAAATGAGTATGTTCAACTAGGGTTTAGCACCGCAACTGGACTCATAAACCCTTTAATTGAGAGCCTTCAAGTTAAGTGGAATGAAAATTCAGGAGGTACTTTTATCGGCAATTCATACGATATGGCCATAGCAATATCAAAAGATAATTTTACCACCTCCATTGTACTTTACTCCGATATTCAGGTGCATTATCCTACCAATGGTATATCGGAAACGTTTGATTTGCTTCCCTTCGGAACAACCTTCAATTTAGAAGAAAATACAGCTTATGAAATTCGGGTGTATGTGTATAATCAATTAAATAATGGGAATGTATCCTACTCTGTATTTGATGATTTTACGGTAAACATTTCCGCGTGTTTGGAACAAAATAACGACGGAGACGGTATTCCTGATCATTTAGATGAAGATAGTGATAATGATGGTTGTTTTGACGTTACGGAAGCAGGCCATTTAGATGACGATGATGACGGCTATTTAGGTAGCGCTCCCTTAACTGTCGATGCAAGTGGTGTAGTTACAGGTCAAGGTGGTTATACGGGTAATAATTCAAATGTAACAACTGGCCACCAATTGATAACCTTTACTACTTCCCCAATTGACCAGCGTATCGGCATTGGGGACAGTGCTTCGTTTTCAGCAACCGTTACTGGATCAGGAACTACATATCAATGGGAAGTAAGTACCAATGAAGGCCTCACTTGGAGCTCGGTTGTTGATGATACCTTCTATTCGGGAGCAACCACAAATATGCTATCATTGGTTAATGTGCCGGTAACAGCAAACACAAATGACTATCGACTGGTGGTTACCGACCCAAATAATCCATGTATTCCAAATTACTTTTCAGATAGTGCCGATTTATCGGTACAGTTAAATGATTTGGATAGTGATAATGACGGAATCTTGGACAGTGTGGAAGATATGAATGTGGATGGTGATAATGACCCGACAACCAATAGTACCGATACCGACAATGATACTTTTCCCGATTACTTGGATATAGATAGTGACAACGATGGCATTCCGGATAATGTGGAAGCGCAACTGACCTCTACCTATCTGGCTCCCAGTACTATTGATGCAAACAACAATGGTTTGGACGATGCCTATGAGGGCAATGGTACTTTGGGTTTAACCCCTGTGAATACCGATGGTGCCGATCTACCGGATTATAGAGATGAAGATAGTGACAATGACAACGTACCTGACAATGTTGAGGCCCATGATCATGACCATAACGGCGCACCCGAAGTGATAATTATTGGTTCTGATAAGGATGATGACGGTCTCGATGATGGTTTTGAAGGGATGGAAGTAATTGATGCGGATGTAAATGATGAAATAAACGATCCGATGAGCTACCTTCCCAATACCGATGGGGACAATGAATCTGATTATCGTGATCTAGATGATGATAATGACGGAATACCCACAGCTGAAGAAGATGGCAACGGAGATGGTATCTATCACAATGATGATGTGGATAATGATGGTATGCCAGATTATTTAGAAGGCAATTTACCCGAAGTAGTGGTATATAATGTTGTAACCCCGAATGGGGATGGGGTACATGATTCCCTGACCATTACTGGCCTCGAGAGTCGACCTAACAATACAATCAATATTTATAATCGATGGGGTGTATTGATATATTCGACAAGTTCTTACAACAGCGCGAATAACACCTTCGACGGTTCTTCCCAAGGAAGATCCACGGTTAAAGAAGAGGGGAATCTTCCCGTCGGCACCTATTATTATAGGCTCAACTATGAGGATTTGGATGGTGCGAGCAAACAACTTAGTGGCTATTTGTATCTCAACTGATTCCTAACTATAGTAACCAATGAATAAGCGCTTCAAAACAATTGTCTTGAGGCGTTTACTTTTTTAAGGTAAATTTCGGTTGGTTTTCGTGCTTCTTAGAATTTGACAATGTTCCGCATTATTAGACCGAAAGGTGTTATTTTTGCTTTGCTTGGGAAAGATTTTAATTTCCTTATGAAAAAGATGATAATTTGAAAGAAGAACATGTAATACTAGTGAACGAGCAAGATGAAGAGCTCGGAACTATGGCAAAAATGGAAGCCCATGAAAAAGCGGTTCTCCATAGGGCTTTTTCTGTTTTTGTAATGAACAAAAAAGGGGAGACCATGCTGCAACAACGAGCGGCGCATAAGTATCACTCTCCTTTGTTATGGACCAATACTTGTTGCAGCCATCAGCGTTCAGGTGAAAGTAATTTAGAAGCTGGAAAAAGAAGACTGCAAGAAGAAATGGGTTTCGTTACCGATCTCAAAGAACTGTTTTCCTTTGTCTACAAGGCTCCCTTTGACAATGGTCTTACCGAGCATGAGTTAGATCATGTGATGATGGGACGGTATGAGGATACACCGAGAATCAATGAAGAAGAAGTAGCCGATTGGAAATGGATGACTCCTGCAGATGTTAAAAGTGATATAGCTGAGAATCCAGAAAATTATACGGCCTGGTTTAAAATTATATTTGAAAAATTTTATTCCCATCTTACTCAAAACATGATTTTATGAAAGTTAAAGTAAGTAGAAAGGCCCATTTTAATGCAGCTCACAGGTTGTATAGGCCCGATTGGAATTTCGAAAAGAACGATGCGGTGTTTGGCAAGTGCAATAACCCTAATTTTCATGGGCATAATTATGAGCTTATAGTAAGTGCCACTGGTGAAATAGACCCAGAAACGGGTTTTGTAGTAGATGTGAAAGTGCTAAAAGATTTGATTAAGAGTGAAGTAGAAGCAGCCTTTGATCATAAAAACCTAAATCTCGAGGTACCTGAGTTCAAAGAACTGAATCCAACGGCGGAGAATATCGCGGTGGTGATATGGAATAAATTGCGACCCCATATAGCCGCCGATAAAGAACTTGAAGTCATTCTTTATGAAACTCCTCGGAATTTTGTAACCTACACGGGAGATTAATGGGATTGAAAGTAGGAAGTACCGTACCGACATTTTCTTTGAAAGATCAACATGGAAAACTATTCCATAGTGGGGAATTGATAGGCAAGAAAGCAATGGTTATTTATTTTTACCCCAAGGATAATACGCCAGGTTGTACAAAAGAAGCTTGTCAATTTAGGGACAGTTATGAGGCTTTTACCGATTTAGGAGCGGAAGTCATCGGAATTAGCGTTGATTCGGAAAAAACACATCTTAAATTTGCAACAAAATATAGCCTTCCATTTGTATTGTTGGCAGATACTGATAAGAAGGTGCGAAGATTGTTTAAAGTAACCAATAATCTGCTATTGGTTCCAGGAAGGGAGACTTTTGTGGTAAATAAAGAAGGTCAGATAATTATGGCGTTCAACAGTGTCAATGCTTCCGAACATATGCGTAGGGCCCTAAAGGCATTGCAAAAAGCAAACTAGAGAGGAAGCTAAGTTTAATAACACGAAAATCGAAATAGCATGTATCCATTAAAATTTCAACCAATCTTAAAAGAGCGTCTCTGGGGCGGTACCAAACTCAAAGAAGTATTGGGGAAGCCTATTGTGAGTGACATTACTGGTGAGAGTTGGGAACTTTCGGCGGTCCCCGGCGATGTTTCCATAGTGGCCAATGGGGCTCTTTCAGGAACCTCCTTACAAGAACTTATCGATGAAGATGCTGAAAAATTGCTGGGGAAAAGCGTGGTAGCTCGTTTTGGCAAAGACTTTCCTATTTTGATAAAATTTATCGATGCAAAACAAGATCTATCCATTCAATTGCACCCAAACGATGCATTGGCCAAGGAACGTCATAATTCTTTTGGAAAAACAGAGATGTGGTATATCATGGATGCAGATGAAGGAGCCAATCTAATTGTTGGTTTCAATAAAGATGTTGAGAAAGCAGAATATGCCGAAAGTTTGGAAGCTGACACTTTGCTGGAGCTACTCAACTATGAGCAGGTCAAGGAAGGGGATACCTTCTTTATCAATACAGGAAAAATACATGCGATAGGGGCAGGGGTACTGCTGGCCGAAATACAACAGACTTCTGATGTTACCTACCGCGTTTTTGATTTCAACAGGAGGGATAAAAACGGTGACCTACGAGAGTTACATACCGAGCAAGCACTCGATGCAATCGATTACAAAAAGAAAGATGATTTTAAGGTCGCATACGGAAATCAGGCCGATCAAGTGAACAACATGGTTACTTGTCCGTACTTTACGACCAACTATATTGATTTAACGGCAGATTTACAGCAGAATATAGCAGGTCGGGATTCATTTACCATTTACATGTGTGTAGGTGGTTCTGCTATCATTGAAAATGAACATGGGAGCGCTGCCATTCGAAAAGGAGAAACTGTTTTAATAGGTGCTGACACCCAAGAAATTCGATTAAAGAGCAAGGGTGCCAAGTTATTGGAAGTTACCATTTAGGATAGTACTTTGTGTGCAAAAGCGCGAATTCATAAGAGAAAAATAGAATTCATTTGAACCAAGCCGGCTAAAAGGTTATTTTTGCCTAAAATTAAATAGGAATGTCAAGTATAAAAGAACTAAAAAAGAATGTCAATAACGTCCTCGGCGACCTTATTGAAGCAGTATATATTGTAGAAGCCGCCAATGGCAAACAGGATTCGAAAGAAGGGAATAAAATCATTGATAGTGCTATTGCAACTTTCGATGATCTTATTGAAAAAATTAACGATAGAAAAGTTGAAAACCGCAAAAAGCACCTCACTGCTGTTCGCGCCGAATTGGAGGCCAAAGCACAGGGGTTGGTTGAAGAAATCAATAAATTAGGGTAAAACAACAACCTTCTTTGCCCAGAAAAAATGCCCTGATGAAAGTCAGGGCATTTTTTTGCTAAAACAGTTTCGACTATTGCTTGCCGGTATTTTTTAAAAAGTCAGCTAGTTCTTTACCATACTTCGAATTGGCCACTTCTGGCGTCAAAGAATTATTTATAGAGTCTAGGTATTTAGGGTTGGCATCCGATATTTCATGTACTGCGATATACGGTGCTATATAAGAGTCTTTGTTATTCAGTGCAAAGTTGATGGCAAAAGCATAACCACGTTTGGCATTTTTATCACTGACCCGTTGCAAAGAATCGAGCTGTATGGAATCTAACGGGGTCTTCGTGTTCATTGAATTTTGAATAATAGCAAGGTTTCGTTTGTTAAAATCAGACATGGTCCTACGGTATTCTTCCCAGCGTTTATGTGTTTCCGACCCGCTGATTTTGGCATCACTATCAAACGTATTCCATTTGGTGTCAATAATAATCGTTCCTGGCTCACCAAAAAAAGTGATGCGGTCGTTAATGTCGTTATTATCTTTTTTAGCTAGATAGAGATAAAAAATCTCAGGACTTTCAAGCTCCGTTTGAAAACTAAAAGTACCATCACCATCAACCTCCAAAGAATCAACAGCTACCAAGGTTGTATCGGGAAGGTGTTCTAAATAAAGTGTTCCTTTTTTGAGTCCTTTTACCTGCCCTGTGACGGTCATGGTTTTTTCCGTTATTCCATTGCTACATGCAATGAATAGCAGCGCTACCGCTGCTGAAAGAAGAGTGCGTTTCATGTCTGGTTTTTGGTGAGGCAAATATGCGGAAATTATTTCTTTTCCGCAGTACCAAATAGTGTTAAACGTTGAGAGGGGCCATTTGTTGGTTAAGAAGTGTATTAGGGAAGCGTTCCTTTTTTTTAAACTTGCTTTTAAGCGTTAAATAAGAGATTGATCCTTGCTATTTTGATATTCCTTCTCAATTCGTTCAAAGGTCAAAAAACGAAGCGATTCGTCCGACGATCCCAGCAACTAAAAACTGTTCGGTAAAAGTAATGACCAATTCAAGGGAATCGTTAAACGATCTATGGATTAAATCAAAAATAACAGAAAATACTGCAAACGGTAAGGCGCAATAAAACAAACCACGTTTTGCTATAAATGTCCATTTATACCGCCTAGTGCCTTCGCTTCTTTTATAGTAACCCAGCTATTTTTGATGGTTTTTCCATCATGCTTCGCTTTGTGGAGGGACACTTCTTTCGCCCTTTCATTAAGGTCTGATTATTTTTTAACGAGCTCTACCCTACGGTTTTGTTTTTTTCCTTCCTCGGTAGTATTGGAGGCTGCGGGAGCCAAAGGGCCCACTCCCTCTGCAAAGAGCCTGCCGGGAGTTATTCCGTAGGTGGTCTCCAGCTCCAATTTTATTGCCGTAGCCCGGTCGAGTGACAGTTTGCTGTTTACTTCAAAAGACCCATCTGAATCCGTATGGCCCACAATCCAACAGTTGATATTGGGATGGTCTTTCAAAAATACAGCTATCTGTTCAAGGGCAGGGGTCGATTCCGTTTTTACGACTGATTTTCCAGTGTCAAAATAAATACCGTATATCGCAATTTTTCCTTCTATTTCGATTTTGTTCTTTATCAATTCCGCATCGATAACAATTTCTTGAACCATGATGGCCTTTTCTATAATGGTCAACTGGTATTGTTTACCAGTTGCCCTGGGTCTGACCTCAATCCAAATTTCTTTTGCATCGGGCGTTTCGAAACTATAATGCCCATATTCCGAATTAGGCCTTTCAAAAATCAATCGGCCACCCGCCTTTAGAACGGCATTTGAATAGTTTCTCAGGATTTGAAGCCTTGTCGGAAATTGAAAATCGGTATTTTCCGATTGTTGGTGTTGATAGGTGATAGAGATTTTTTTTCCTTCGACTGCTTGTTTTTTCCTTTCAACAAAAAAATCATAACTCCCGAACTCCAGTGTTTTATAGGCTGTTATATCAAACGATGACAACCGATCAAGTAAGTAGTAATCTACACTATTTTCAATGTCGTTCTGAGAAAAAATACTGTCGGAACAGCCGACAATCAGTAATAAAACGATCAAATATTTCATAATGGTGGTATTTGAAAACCCTAAAAATAACGCATTAACCGTTAACATATCATTGCATCGTTGAGGCCACTTCCATTAAATAAGCACATAAAAGCGCTCCTCCAGTACCAACAACATATCCCAGTACGGCCAAGAGTACACCTACTGAAGTTAGGGAAGGATGAAATTCAGCGGCGACCACAGGTGCAGAAGCTGCCCCGCCCACATTCGCCTGGCTGCCTACGGCAAGGAAAAAATAGGGTGCTTTGATCAGCTTGGCCACCAAGATCAAAAGTCCGGCATGAATGGCAATCCATATAAACCCTACAGCAATTAATCCGGGGTTTTCGAGTACTTTTCCCAAGTCCATTTTCATTCCTATGGTAGCCACTAAAATATAAATGAACATGCCACCGATCTTACTAGCACCGGCACCTTCATAGTTTTTCGCCTTGGTAAAAGACAATCCGATTCCTACGGTAGTGGCGATTACAACCATCCAGAAGAAGCTAGATCCCAAAAACGATAAAAAACTCTTCTTATCACCAACGCTTGCAAAAGTTTCCTTAAGGTAGGAGCTCAAATGGTCTCCAAAAAAATGTGCAATACCAACTGCTGTAAATGCAAAGAAAAGCATCATCATATAATCCTGTAAAGTGGGTACCCTGGTGATTCTATTCGCAAATTCGGTTACCTTTACTTTTAGGGTTTCGATGGCCGATGTATCTGCTTTTAACCACTTGTCAATGCGTTTTGTTTTACCAGCGCCCAAAAGTATAATGGCCATCCAAACATTGGCGACCACGATATCTATTAAGACCATGCCACCATATTTTTCAGGATTGTATTGAAATATTTCTAGCATCGCCGCTTGGTTGGCACCTCCACCGATCCAACTTCCCGCTATAGTAGAGAGTCCGCGCCAGGTAGCGTCAAAGTCATTTCCGCCCACCGTTTCGGGAGAGAAGATAGATACGATTAGAATAGCGATGGGTCCGCCTATGATGATTCCTGCGGATCCTGTTAAGAACATGATCAACGCTTTAGAACCTAAATTCGCAATTGCCTTTAGGTCAATGCTCAGTGTCATCAAAACCAAGGCGGCAGGGAGTAAATACCTACTTGCTACAAAGTAAAGGTTCGATGTTTCATCGGAAATCAAATTGGTGCTGGTTAAAATTGCCGGAAGTAAATAGCACATTAAGACTGCTGGAACAATGGAATAAAATTTGCGCCAAAATCCAGTTTTGATCGAAGAAGTATAAAAAATGAATCCTAAACAAAGGGCAAGTAGACCAAAAACTACGGTATCATTCGTAATTATAGGTCCGGTAAGGTCGGTTTCGCTCATGAAAATACGTTTTCGTAGCTTCAAATATAGGGAAAACCAAAACGATGATTAGAGTTGTGTTTTAATAAAATGTGCGACCCCGTCGGCAGTGTTTTCGAGGGTTATATGATCGGCAATGGCTTTCACTTCAGCACGGGCATTTCCCACGGCCACGCCATAGCCCACATGTTGTAACATATCGATATCGTTGTAATTGTCGCCGAATGCAATGACATCTTCAAGCGATTCATCCGCTTTTAAGAGTTGGCGTATCGCAGATAATTTAGAAGCCGTTTTGGGAGCGATTTCAATTAAAGTATCATTGGAACGGTATAGGTTTAAATGACTTCCAAGGGTTTTTTCTAGTTGGGGAAAAATACTGTCCGCACTTTCCTTGGTACCCATCAACATAATTTTGTGAGCACCGATCTTTCTCTTTTTCCAATCTTCGATGGTGGCCTTGGTTCCTTTAAAAACCGGTGCCGACTTGGTGTAGCGTATTTCTTTTTGAACCCGTTCTGAATCCGAGGGAACGTACCATTCATCTTTGTGATAAAGACCCAAATCAATGGCTAGTAGAGCGGTCATCCCATAAATTACTTCTAGCTGTTCAATAGGAATCTCCGTAGAACCCAATTCTACTTCTTGATGTAAGATATAGGCACCATTATAGCAAATCAAGGGTTCGTGCAAAATGCCCAAATCTTGCTGTATGTAGTACATTGCCTTGGGCATTCTCGCCGAAACCAGAATAACCCGCATATGTTCTTTTATACGTCTTACTTCAGCAGTTGCAAAAGCCGATACGTCGCTTTTTGTTGCTAGTAGGGTGCCGTCCAAATCAGAGCATAGGAGTTTGTAGTTCATTTTTTTGATTAAAGATTTCCGTATCGTAGAGACTTTTTTTGCAGACGCGTTATAATTGCCATTTATATATTCAACCAGTAGGTAAATTTCAAATTGATGGATCTGAAACGCGGAGAAAATTGATCAACAAAATAATTGTCGTTGTAAACGATGAAGAGGTCCGAGAGGGGAGCGAAACGCCATTGTAATCTAGAATTAATCCCCAGATTATCGCGTTGGTTGCTATACTGAATCAAGGTAGACCAAAAAAGTGACTTGCTAAAAGTAATGTCTACTTTGGGGCTTACCAACCATAAATTGGCACTAGGGTAGGGTGCTGGAAGTGAAATTTGATCATAATTAACAATCAGCGATATCAAGGCTTTGGGTTGCATGCGCAATCCTAAACTCGCCCGTGCGGAAAATCGATTTCCATTAAAAAAGCGCCCAATGGTAGATGACAAACCGTATGCCAATACCTGTGCTCTGTTGGATTGGTATTGCAGGTTTACACTGTTGTAATCATATCCTTGCAGGTTGGGCAAGGGGACCCCATCTTCTTCCCCTGCCGGCACGAAATTATCATCATCTGCTGTTAAATACGTATAGGTGTTGGTGAGACCGATGCCAAAATTCGACTGATCTTGTAATTCCATATTCGCATTGAAGTTGATTTCATGGTCGGTCTTTTGATAATCGAGTTTGGGACGCCAGGTAACTACCGGAAAAAGCTCAAAGCTGTAATTGTTGATCGTTTCACTTTTTGGCCAAAAGAGTTTTTGGAACTGGGCCACCCCTTTAATGATATCGGTACGCCGAATAAAACCCAGGTCGGAAGAAAAATCTTCGTCTACATAGACCCAATCGGTAAAGACGTTAAAACTTCTGGAATTGCGTCCGAAGAACACCCCTGAAGAGAAGTTTCCCTTACTATCATCAGGTTGAAACGATTTGTGTGTATAGAATTTACCGACCCATTTATTATCTGCCGAGGCTAGGTTATAATCAATTCCAAGCACCCGGTTGTATTCATCTTCCCGATCAATAAAGTCATAGTCTTCGAACGATTGTCGGTTGATGAAGAACATCCCAATATTGGATCGTGCGAATACTTTTTTCTGCAATGCCAACATTGTATTGTTGTTCGAGGCTATTTCGTTTACCAAATCCTCATCTGTTTGGATGCTCAAAAAACCAAGTCGCCAATTCTGATTTAGTTTTCCGCTCAAACGTACGCCTCCCAATATCCTATTTTCAATAGAGTTCCCTGCCGTATCGTTTGCGATTCCGATGCGCCTTGAGAAAAATGGGTTGGCATCCCGACCACCGCCAAAACTTCCGAACAGGTCGCTGTTGTCGATAAAGAATTGCCTTTTTTCCGGCAATCCAATTTCAAAGCGGGTGAGGTTTGTAATAATATCATCGACTTCCACATTCGAAAAATCGGGATTGACGGTGATATCGAGGTTCATTCCATTGCCGATGGCTACCTTTGCATCTCCACCAACTTTCACGTTCGAATTTCCCACGTCCGCTTCAAAATCACGCTCGGTAATTGCGTTGATATATGGAATCAATGCCAGGGGCGTTCTAGACCTGCCCAAGGGTTTCTCAAAGATCATATCGCCCATAAACGCCAAACTGAAGATGAGCTGATTTTGAGGAACTTTATACCATACGCTGCGTTCGTTGGTCTGTTGGTCAAAGCGATAGCTTTGAAAACGCCATTTGGTCTCTCCCTCCTTAAATTTAAATGAGGTCAGGGGAATAGCGAGTTCTGCCGTATAATAGCCTTCGAATAGTTTGGCCTCCCCTTTCCATTTTACATCCCAAGATGTTGTGAAGCCGCGTAAATCTTGCCCACCGCCAGAAATCAGTGCTTCCCGTCGAACTCCATAGGGATTGATTCCGAATAAAAAGGCATTGGTACCATCGTTGAAAGTGTCGAACAAGAGACTGATATTATCACTGCTTCCTGCCCTAAAATCCCTTTTGAGGGAAGAGATAATCCATTCATCACCTACTGATTTTACCGTAATGCCAATATATAAGCTGGTATCATCATACACCATTTTAATGTCGGTAGGCTGTTCTGCCAACAGCGAATCGGATGGAAAATATTGCTGAAAGTCTTTCGCACTATCCGCGGTTTTCCAAATGGCTTCGTCTAAAATCCCGTCGATGGTAGGGATTTCAGAGACGTATTTAACAGTAAAAGACTTGTTGGATGACTGACCGCAGAGAGTTAGGGATACTAAAAGCGTGAGAACGCAGAGCGTTTTGGTCATTGGTTTGGAATTAGCTTGGATGCAAATTTAATAGTTTTAACCGTTAAGGAAATCCCAAAATTAGCTAGTCTTCGGCCTTCTTTTTAGGAGCGCGTTTGGCTTCTTTTAAACTTTTCATCAAGAGGTACTCAATTTGGCCATTGGTACTACGAAACTCGTCGGAAGCCCATTTCTCAATTGCTTTGAGCATGTCTTCATTTAATCGCAGTGCAAAGGCTTTCTTTTTGGCCATCTTAGGATTTGATAAATGTTGAAATAGCGTCGACCAAGGTACGGGAAAGTGGAAAACTTTCATCGGAATACGATTGCATATTCTCGGTCATCGACTGCACTTCTTTTAGGACGTGGTTCATTTTGGGGATAATTTGCATTTGAGCTGTTGGAAGGTTTTTTTGTAAGTTTTCGGCATCTTTAACCGTCACTTGAAAATCGGCTTCTCCATTAAGAATGAGTACCGGTATGGTAATTTTTGCTATTTCCTTTGCAGGATCTAGCTGCATCCATTGTTTCAGAAAGGCTTGGTTTTCTGGAGCAAAAATAGCTTTCAAAAAGGGATTTACGTCAACAATGGTATCGGTTTCTTGAAGTTCCTTGAAGTAGTCTTCGGCCCCTCTGGCAAAGTCGGCATTTTGTTGTTCTAATTGTGCGACTATAGAGCGATCTATGCTTTGCCCCGGTCCTGCAAGCGAAATAAATTTCGAAATGCCGGCATCCATAGCCAGCATTGCGACCAAAGACCCTTGACTGTGCCCAATAAGGTTAATTGAAGCGAAGCGTGTATCTTCCCTGAAGTGATCTATAGCGACTCTAGCATCGGCGGCAAAATCGGTTAACAATATGCTGGATACTTTCGAACGATTGGATGTGTTTGCCGTACGTTTATCATAACGAAAGAAGGCAATACCGCTGGTGTTTAAGCTATCGGCCAGTGTTTTTATATAATTCGCCTTAGATGGCACTCCGACCTGATTGCCATTGCGATCAATATTTCCGGATCCATGTATGAAGATTACCAGTGGAACCGCCGCATTCGTGGTTGGGTAAGTTAACGTACCGGGAATGTCGATAGCGCCATTTTTAAGGGCGACTTCTTCGGTGCTTACGTCTTGTGAGTACAACCAAAACGGAAGGAACAATAAGAATAGACTCTTTTTCATAACTATGTTCAATGTTTTACAATGCAGCATTTATTGGTGTATTCGGGGATTTTAACGGGTCAATCGTTTTTAATACGCTCATTTTTCTCCTTTTTACCTTTCTTATAGCGATCAATAAGTTGCTGTACCACCGTTGCTTCCTGAGTACCGATTAAGATCTTTTTTCCTGTAGCCAATTCAATTTGAATTCCTTTATTTCCTCGAATATTGTAAGCCCTACCGTTTCGGAAAGTGAAGCGATAGCCCCAACCGCCGTATTCTTGAATAGGACTGTATTGCCGCACATGGCATATCTTCATATCTGACCATAAAATGGTCTTTTGGGAAAAGTGAAACGGTATAAATCGGTAATGAATTCCCTTTTCATCGATGAGGGTCTTCAATTTTATGGAGTAGAATAACAGGAGTACAGGTGCTGAAAATAGGATGATCAATAGTTGTTCGGCCCTAGCATCAGGTCCTACCGTACCGACCGCTTCCCCTAACGCAAACCACTGATAGCAAAAATAACCCAATATCCCTAAAAATAGTGCAAGGGGTAGCCAAATAAACCACTGTGTAAAACGTTGTGTTTCGTTGAATATACGCACTTCATTAATGATTTAGGGTTCCCGCATTTACAATGGGAGATGCATCTTTATCAGAGCAGAGTACGACCATTAAATTACTTACCATCGCCGCCTTGCGCTCTTCGTCCAAATCAACAATTTGCTTTTTGCTCAATTCTTTTAAGGCCATTTCTACCATGCTCACCGCACCTTCGACAATCTTATGTCTTGCCGCTACAATGGCTGTTGCTTGTTGTCTTTTTAACATTGCGTTCGCTATTTCTTGTGCATAGGCCAAGTAGCCAATACGTGCTTCCAATACTTCGATACCCGCCATGGCAAGTCTTTCTTGCAGTTCTTTTTCAAGTGCTTCGCTCACTTCGTTCATACTTGATCGCAAGGTAATGTCCTCGGCGAGCCCTTCATCGGCAAAGTTGTCATACGGATACATGCTCGCCAGTTTCCGAACGGCGGCATCGGTCTGTACCCGAACAAAATTTTGATAATCATCTACATCAAAGGCGGCCTTATACGTATCTGTTACCCGCCATACCAAAATGGTACTGATCATGATCGGATTGCCCAATTTATCATTTACCTTTAAACGTTCACTGTCAAAATTACTGGCCCGTAACGATATTTTGCGTTTTGTGTATAGTGGATTGACCCAAAAAAGGCCATTCTCCTTTATCGTACCTACATATTTTCCAAAAAGTAATAGTACTCTAGAACTATTGGGATTGACCAATACAAAGCCTGGCACGGTAAGGATTCCTACGAATATGATAATCGCGCCTATGCCGCTTCCACCTACAAGTGCTACAAAACCTACTGTTAATAAGACAAGGGTCAGCATCAATACGACATAACCGTTTAATGGATTAATTATGTTTTCGTTCTTCATGATCTGTTGGTTTAAATGATATTAAAATGATATCATAAAGATATAAAAATAAATTTAAATAATACAAACCGTGGCCATACACCAGAAATTAGTGCGTGATTGGTACCGAATCTATTAGATGGAATTCAACCTCTAAAGCGCTTGTTTCTCTTTTTGTTAGGGTTTTTGAAGAGCCGTTTAAAGAATCCGTCTCGCTTAACGGGAGGACAGTTCAATGCTTCTAAGACCATAGGAGAAGGGCGTTCAAATTGCGCCTTGGTGATCAAATTAAAGTCTTTGTCTTTGTTCAGTTCCTTATACCATAGGGCGAACAAGGGGAGGGCGGCATTGGCTCCTTGTCCCAGGCTTGTGCTTTTAAATCCGATTTCATGATTGTCCAACCCCACCCAAGTAACATGTACAAGTTTGGGGGTCAACGCGACAAACCATGCATCTTTGTTGTTTTGTGTGGTACCCGTTTTACCCGCTATGGCATTTTTCAATTTATAAGTAGAACGAATACGGGCTGCGGTTCCCGAGTTGATGGTTGACTTCATCATCTCGAGCATTAACTGCCCGGTTTCTTTTGAAAATGCGCTTTTTTTAGCTCTTTTTGGCTCAAATGTGACCAAAACGGAATCTTTTTGATTGGCAATACTTTCTATCAAATAGGGTAGTACGGCGCGGCCGTTGTTTACATAGCTCGCATAGGCACCCGCCAGCTCATTGGCGTAGATTCCTCCGGTACCAAGCGCGAGTGACGGCTGTTTCGGTAGTTTCGAAAAGATACCCATATTCTTTGCTTGGACCAGTACATTTTCAATTCCTGTAGCCTCCAGTACTTTTACTGCGACGGTGTTGACCGAATTGCTCAAAGCTTCCTCCATGGAGTAATTCAAGTACGTCTCATCTTTGTTACCCGAGTTGCTCGGAGACCAACCTTTTAGGTTTTTGTAAGCCACTTCGCTGGCATCAAAATACGTACAGGGCGCGATGCCGACTTCCAGAGCTGCCGTATAAACAATGGGCTTAAAGGTTGAGCCCACTTGTCTTTTGCTTTGGGCCACATGGTCGTATTTGAAATGTTTGAAATCGATGCCTCCGATCCATGTTTTAACCGCACCTGTTTGCGCTTCAATTCCCAATGAACCCGTATTCAGAAACTTCAAATAATGCTTCACACTGTCGATGGGACTAAGCAATACCTGCTGATCTCCGGTCCAATCGGAAATGGTCATCATACGTTTTTTGCTCAAGGAGTCCCACGCTGCTGCGTGCTTTAATCCTGTTCCAATCAGTTTTTTATAGTGTGGTGCATTTCGAACCGCTTTTTCGATGATCCGTTTGTTGGTCATCCAAGGCGCCCTTTTTCCATAACTCTTTTCAAAACTGTTTTGAAGTTTGGTCATATGCGTTTTCATGGCCTTTTCCGCCAAACTTTGCATGCGATAATCTAGTGTGGTATAAATTTTAAGTCCGTCTGTATAGATATTGTAGTCGGTTCCTTTGGCTTTCTCTTTTTTACTCCATTTTAGCAATCTCTTACGCACCTCTTCCCGAAAGTAAGGTGCAAGACCTGTATTTGAATCAAAATCTCTGTAGCGAAGTTGTAAAGGGCGATTGGATAGGCTATCGTTTTCCTGTTGTGATAAGAAATCGTTGTTGACCATTGATTGCAACACTAGATTTCTGCGCTTTAGGCTATTCTCAGGAAAGATTCTTGGATTGTAACCATAGGTTGCTTTTAGCATACCGATTAAAACACAGCTTTCTTCAACTTTGAGATCTCTTGCACGCTTGTCAAAGAATTTTAGGGAAGCACTTTCAATTCCAAATGTATTGTCTCCAAATGAAACTGTATTTAGGTAATGTGTTAATAGCTCTTGTTTGGTATAGCTATTTTCTAAGCGGGAAGCAATGACCATTTCTTTAATCTTATTAACGGCAAGCCCTCCTTTTTTGCGATCTTTTCTGGGATAAAGATTTTTTGCCAACTGCTGTGTGAGTGTACTACCGCCTCCGGAAGAGCTATTTTGCATTAAAATGGTCTTAAACGCAACACGGAGCAAACTGGGATAATCAACCCCCGAATGCTCATAGAATCGCTCGTCTTCGATGGCTATCAAAGCATTTATAAGGTGTTGTGGCATGTTTTCATAGGAAATGGGTTGCCGATCAAAAAGGTAAAACTTACCGATAAGCACGCTGTCGGCCGTATACACTTCCGAAGCACGTTGATACTCAAAATTGGAAAGTTCCTCTGTAGAGGGGATTTTACCCCAAAGACCGTAATAGACGGTATTTAGGAAAACAAGCACACCGAAGCAAACCAATAGAATACCCGCAGTACCATACCGCAGGTAGGGTGATTTTAAATATGAAAAAAACCTGTTTAATTTATTCATCTGCCCAATATCTGCTTAATTCTTCTAAAGGCACTTATTTTTAACCATTCCTTAATAAGAGTTTGCCTATTTTTGATTGATATACGGATAAAGCTCTAAAATCGATTTTACCACAGCAGGCCTTTGCCTATGTGATTTCCCCAAAAACAGCTACAAAACATACAATCATGAAAAAGTTTTTCGTTCTTTTCTTTTTTACGGCGCAGTTCACTTTTGGGAATGTACCTTTTTGGTCAAAAACGGGTCATAGGGCAATTGGGGCCATCGCAGAAAAACAGTTAAGCAGAAAAGCAAGAAAGGCTATCGCAAAATTGTTGGATGGGCAGAGTCTTGCAAGTGTTTCGAATTTTGCCGACGAAATCAAAGCCGATAGAAAGTACCGTGAATTCAGTGCATGGCACTATGTCAATTTTCCGGAAGATAAAAAGTATACCGATGTTGCCCCAAGTGAATATGGCGATTTAATTATTGGTATTGAAAAGTGTATAGCAGTGGTGAAAGACAAAAAAAGTGCCAGAGAGGATAGGGTATTTTACCTAAAAATGTTGGTACACTTGATCGGGGATTTACACCAGCCCATGCATGTGGGGCGGTTGGAGGATAAGGGCGGAAATGATATACAGGTACAGTGGTTTGGCAAAGGGAGTAACCTGCACAGGGTATGGGATTCGAATATGATCAATGATTATGGGATGAGTTATTCTGAATTGGCGGAATCGCTTCCCAAATGGACAAAGAGCCAGAAAAAAGCAATTCAATCGGGAACGGTGCTAGACTGGGTCGAAGAGTCCCAGGAAATAGCCAATAAGGTATATGAATCTGCCGAGGTAGGAGAAAAATTAGGGTATCGATATGGGTATGTTTGGTGGGATACCGTCGAGGATCAACTACAAAAAGGAGGACTGCGATTGGCCAAAGTAATCAATGAATTGTTTTGAAGCATTCTGAGAAATTGTAAAATAGCCTTCTGTCTTTTAAGAATTCTAGTATAAAACCTTTTTTGGCATGACCTTTGATTTGTTATAGTTGAAGTTGGGTATGAGCAAGTTGCAAGGGCTTACCACCGGCGCAAGGACAGTACGCTGCTTTTCAAAATAGGTATAAAAAAATCGGTTTTAACAACCGATTTTTTTTTGCTATCCCTCGTAAACAAATCGATTTTAAGAGTGTATACAATTCCGTTTCGACACACTTAGCGAATCACCCTAAATGTTAGGTTGATTCTAGCTCCGATTTTTTTTGCGGTTTTCGGTATTTGGTGTAGCCAGTGATGCTGGGTGGCTCCCTTCATGAGCAAAAGGCTCCCGTGTTCCAAAACAATTTTGTGTTTCAGGTCTTTGGTCCTATGCTTTAAATGAAACACCCGTTCTTGCCCCAAACTTATCGAGGCAATCGTAGGATTCAAGCCCAATTCTTTCTCATTGTCTGCATGCCAGCCATTGCTGTCTTTTCCATCTCGATAGAGATTAAGAAGGCATGTGGTAAACTGCGTTTTACTAAAGGTTTCGGCACGTTCTTTCAACAGTGAAACTTCTTTGGAAAAAGCATGCGGCACCATGGTAATGTTTGAATAGGAGTATGGTTTGGCATTGGATGCATATAAGGCGGTTAAACGCGGTTGCGCATGTACCTTGCCAAATACCTTGATCTCGTCTTGTTGCCAAGGCACTGTTTCCTGCAGGAGCTTAAAATAGGTAGTGGCCTCTTCCCCCGATAAAAAATTAGGAAAATAGGTGATATCCCCATCCTGGAGGGTCAAAGCGATTTTTTCTGAAAAAAGAGAGGGCATTAATTCAAAACGGTTTTTAATTGGTTGCGATACGCAGAGGGGTTTTGCCCTGTGAAGGTCTTAAAAGATTTATTGAAATGCGAAAAATTATTAAATCCACTTTCAAAACAGACCTCTGTAATACTAAGAGTTTGTTCTCCCAAGAGTTTCGAGGCATGCACCAAGCGATACTCGTTCACAAATTGAACAAAGGTCTTATTGGTGATTTTTTTAAAGTACCTGCAAAACGAGGGAATGGTCATGCTCACTTTTTTTGCTATTTCTTCTAGCGGAATTTCTTCTTTAAAGTGGGTTTTTACATGATTGAAGACCACATTGATACGATCGTTGTCCTTTACCTCTGCCTCCATGGAATATCCTTCGGCATTGAGAACCTTATAATCGTTCGAATTGCCCAGTTCGTTCAGAATGTTCAATATTGAAAGTAAACGTTGAAAGTCGGTTTGATACTCTAGCAGTTCCATTTTTTCCCCGATCTTTTTTTTGATGCGCCCTTGAAAAGCGATACCGCCTTTACTAATTTCAAAAAGGTCCTGTATTTTTTTCATTTCGGGAATACCGAAAAAATCGCTTCCCAAAAAATCGGCTTTCATTTGTACCACCGTTTCGCTTTTATTTCCGGTAAGCTTGTCAGTAAGGCCACAATGGGGCAGATTACTTCCTATTAATATCAAATCTCCATTCGTGTAATGAGACACATGGCTACCTATTTGGCGTTTGCCCGTACCCCCATTTACATAGACCAGTTCAATCTCTGGGTGGTAATGCCATCGATTGTTTTGGTTCAAGCGGTCTTCATCAAATTTCTGATAGGTATATGAATGCCCAAAATTAGGGGCGATGGCCTCAAAAGCTGGATTGTGTTTTATCATACTACTTATTCCTTTATAAAATAAAGTTACTTAATAGAAAGTAGGTGTTGCTTTACAAAATTACCTAAAATATGTTGAATATTACCCCTTAACAATTATTTAACCTACAACAGGGATAAAATAGAACATAAATTGGAAAAACCTGTGGTAGTGTCCGTGGGAGTTTGAGCGTAGGTTTGCAGTGTAATTAATTAGTAATCAGTTCATGTAAAAATGAACATAAAACAAGAAGTCATGAAAAACACCTTGAAATTAACAGCAGTGATTGCCCTAATGCTTGCGACAACGGTAAGCATGGCAATGGAACCTAAAGTAAGTGCAAACGGAGCAAACAAGAGCATCCTTTTTGAAATGGAAGCTTCAGCAGAACCTATGTGGGTTCGTTTGGTTGATGCCCAGGACCACATTATTTATAAAGAGAAAGCGAACCAGTATGTAAGCTTTGTAAAGCGTTTTGATTTGAATAAGCTCGATAACGGTATCTACTACATAGAAGTAGAAAACGATATCAAAGAGATTAGCTATACTTTTTCATTGGAAGAAGTAGGAGTGGAAATCGTAAAGCGCAAAGAAAAAAGCAAGCCTATTTTTACACAAAAAGGAGATATGGTTTTTTTGAATCTTTTAAATCTTGATTTGGAATCTGTTGAAATCAGTGTCCTAGATAGTGAAGGAAGATCGCTTTTTTCTGAAAGCAGTGAAGGCGAGCAAATTGTTCAAAAAGCCTTTAACTTTAAGAATGCTTTTAGTGATAGTTATACCTTGGTTGTCGAAAATGCGGAAGGTACCTATTATGAAGCAGTCGTTATAAAATAGTTTAATTGAGAGTTGAGTTGAGTTAATTTTTTAAGTCCCTAGAAGAGAACAGCTTCTAGGGACTTTTTTTATAGGGTAAGGTATAAATATGCCCAGTACATGAGTGCAAATTGCAATGGTATTCTTGCAATCAACATCCACTTAGAAAGTCCCATAGAAGCTCTTTTGTCATTGAGCATATGAAAGTGTACAGGTAAAAAGAAGGCCAACATAATAATAATACCAATGATTGAAAGTACTCTGGTCTCTTGAAAACACAATCCGACCCCCAGTAAAATCTCTGTGACTCCACTAAAAAGAACCAAGAACCGATGACCAGGAAGATAACCAGGTAAAATATGCATGTACATTTTGGGCCGTATAAAGTGTAACAGTCCGGCTACCACATAGGTAGCTGCCATTAGGTACATGTGCCAAGGGTAGGAGAAATCCATTAGTTTACATTTGCGATCCAAGCATCTATATTCGCTTCAAGAAGCGCTAGCGGAACCGATCCATTTTCGAGCACCTTGTTGTGAAATTCCCGTATGTCGAACTTTTCTGCCATTTGCTGTTCCGCTTTGGCCCGGAGTTGTCGAATTTTTAATTGCCCTATTTTATAGGAAAGCGCCTGGCCAGGATTGGCCATATAACGCTCTATTTCAGAAGTAATGCTTGCCTCCGATTCCGCTTCATTGTCCAAAGAATATTGTATGGCCTGCTCACGGGTCCACCCTTTGGAATGCAGTCCGGTATCGACTACCAAACGAATGGCCCGATGCATTTCGGCACCCAACATTCCGAAGTATTGATACGGGTCTTGGTACAATCCTAATTCTTTTCCCAAAGATTCTGTATAAAGCGCCCAACCTTCCCCGTATGCGCTGTACCATAGTGTTTTGCGAAACTTGGGAAGTGCGGTATTTTCTTGCGCTAAGGAAATCTGAAAATGATGCCCGGGAATGGCCTCATGTAAAAATAAGTCTTCGTCGGAATAGAGGTTGTATTTTTTAACTTCAGGAATCGGCACATAAAAAATGCCGGGACGAGTACCATCGATAGATCCGGGATTGTATTCGGCACTGGCCGATGCCTCCCTAAATGCCTCGGTGCGTCGTACCTCAAAAGCAGTTTTTGGTTGTTTATCGAACAACTTGTCTATCTGAGGTTTCATTTTTTCATGTATCGCATTAAAATTGTCGATCACTTGTTGTGGGTCTGCAAAGGGCATTAGTTCTTTTTTGTTTCGAACATAGTTGAAAAATGCCTTTAAATCTCCCTCAAAACCTACTTGCGTCTTGATTTTTTCCATTTCAGATGAAATACGCGCTACTTCCCGCAACCCTAGCTGATGAATTTCATCGGCAGTCATATCGGTGGTCGTGTACAATTTGATCTGATGGGTATAGTACGAATCTCCGCCTGGAATTCCTTGAATACCGCTACTCTCTCTACCTGCGGTCATGTAAGCAGTATTCATGAAATCATACAATGACTGGTAACCTGGGATGATCTTGTCTTTAATAATAGCAGTGTAGGCTGCCGTAAGTTTGTTTTTTTCTTCTTCAGAAAAATCTTCTGGGAAATTTTTTATCGGGCCATAGAACAAATGCTCCTCAATGGTTGGTTGGGTAACACTAGCCAATTGCGGGAGTACTTTTTTGATCAATGATTTGGGCAATACACTGCCTTGCGCAATACCCTCCTGCATTCGCGATCTAGCGGAAGCAAGCCATTCGGTATAGTCATCTAACCGCGCCAACCAATTGTTATAATCCTTCACAGTTTTAAAGGGCTGCGCACTGGTGCCCCCTGCCAATTGACCTATCATTAAATTCATAGACCACATCTGATCAATAGGCGTATAGTCTCTAAAGGAAAGTCCTTCTAAATTAGTATCGCATTCCCAGTTCATGATTGCCTTGCTTAACCGCTCGCTTTCACTCAAAGTGCTATCGGGATAATTGACAAGTTTGGCCTTATAGTTGGCAAAGTGTTCCTTCAAGAGCGTTTCATAAGCATCCGAAAGAAAATTTGGAAGTGTATCATTATAGCGGGCATCCCCTTCAAAAGTAGCGCCCAAAGGGTTCAATCTTAACGCATCTTCGTAATATGCTTCAAAAACATCGGCAATGGGCGGGTATTCGTTGGCGATTTCCTTGGGTATTTCTTTACAGGCTTGTAATGCTAAAAAAGCGAAGGCCAACAGGGCTAGTCTTTTCATGATTTTCGTATTGGATTGATATATTTTATATAGTGTGAAAGTCTTGAGATTTCAGTGAGATTCCGCTCTTTCGCTATCCGTTCCTTATTTCAAGTGTTTTTTAAAACGCTCTTTTTTATAATCCGGCACCGATGGATTATCAAGTGCCAATTGAATCATTTCGGAACTTTTTTGCTTTGCGTATAACAATTCAAAAAACTGTTTCACCGTAAAGGAATTTTCGGATTGTTCTACGAGTTGAAGCGCGTCTCCTTTGCTTACTTTTCCCTCTTCCAAGATGCGCACATAGGTACCGCTATGGGCATGTGATATAAACTGGCGAAGTACTTGTTGGTCTTTAAACCGTACACCAAGTTTGTAGCAAGGCTCCCTTGGCTGTGATACTTGCACCAACGCGCTTCCTATTTTATAAACATCGCCAATACGCATTATTGATTCATCCATGCCGCTAACGGTAAGGTTCTCTCCGAACATTCCCCAGTCCCATTCAAGGTTCGGGTACAATTCCTTCCAATAAGGGTATTGTTCCATAGAAAAAATATAACATGCTTTATTGGTTCCTCCGTGGTGTACGCGATCAATGATCGTATCATCAGATACATCGAGTTTCGTCAAAAGTAAAGGGGCTTCGACTGGGTATTTAAAAATACCGGTCTGCTCTTGGGCACCGTTCCATTCAAAAGTTGTGGGCTTGCCGATATTGGTTGCAATGACTTTCATGTAGTAAAGATATACAACCCAATAAAAAGGTGCTGCATTTTAACATTCCCCACTTTTTTGGAGAAATAACTTTTCTCTTACAAGAGGTGCTTTTCAAGATGGTGCTCTGCTTTAAAGTCCGTACTTTTATAGTATTCAAAAGCTACTTTTTAATTGGAGAACATCAAACAAAAAATACGCTCATACGTTGCTGTAAACGATACTGATTTAGAGTATTCACTCCAATTCTATCGTAAAATTTCTTTGAAGAAAGGGGCCTTTTTAATCCGACCCGAAGAAACTGTAGACCATTTTTATTTTCTTGAGAAAGGTTGCATGTGTTATTATAGGGAGGATGATACGGGTATGAAGGTGATGGAGTTTTTTACAGCTGGGGAATTTTTTACCGATCTCTACGCGTATATCGAAGAGATACCCTCAAGCAGTTTTTTGAATGCTACCGAAGAGTGCATCCTTTATGCTATTTCAAAACAAGATGCTGAAAAATCTTTTGATCATTCACACGATTTGGAGCGCTTTGGCCGTTTGTCCATGCAAGATGGGTTTATGCAATTGTTTCGGCGTAACAACCAATTAAAAAACCTTTCGAACCAAGAACGGTATGTACGCCTGCTTCAAAAGCGGCCCGATCTTTTTCAACGGGTTCCGCAATATTTAATTGCTTCTTACCTTGGGCTTACACCCGTAGGCCTCTCCAAAATAAGGAAGCGTTTATCCAAACAGTAGTTTTCTTCCCTTTTGTTACGAATCGGTGTTGATTCTCAATCGGGTACCATACCGCGATCTTCAGTGGGCAAAGATTCTTCCTATTCGACCCAAGAAGTAATTTTTGGCAATTCAATATTTATTAAACCAGTTTAACAGGAATTTCTCAAATAATCCATTAATTTCAAGAACTATTATTAAAAAAAGAAATTATGGCTAAGGAGTACCTAGATATCGATACCCTAAAATATCTATTATATGATGTTCATGCACTCAAGGATGTATTAGGGTATGAACGTTTTCAGGACCATGATCTGGCATCTGTCGACATGTTCGTTGATTCTGTAAAGGAATTCTCTGATCGGGAGTTGTTTCCTTACTTCAAGGAGATGGATGAAAATCCCGCATATTATGAGAACGGTACGGTAATAGTACACAAACAGGTTGATGTAATGATGAAAAAAGGCGGTGAGATGGGCCTTATTGCAGCCCCCTTTGATTACAAGGACGGGGGTCTGCAACTGCCTTCCATGGCATATACCACAACAGCCTATATTCTAGATGCGGCAAATAATCATTTACCTGGGTATGCTGGGCTCACCTTGGGTTCAGCTGAACTCATAGCTCATTTTGGGAACGAAGATCTTAATGCCACCTATGTACCTAAAATGTTGGCAGGTGAATGGGGAGGTACCATGTGCCTTACCGAACCGCAGGCCGGTAGTTCGTTATCGGATATTACAACAAAAGCAATCCCTACTCAGGAGGGCTTCTATAAGATCAGTGGTCAGAAAATATTCATTTCAGGCGGGGATACCCAGTTTGCCGAAAATATCATACACCTAGTATTGGCGCGTATTGAAGGGGCTCCTGCCGGTACCAAAGGTATTTCCCTATTTGTGGTTCCCAAGCATCGGCCGGATACGGATGGAAACTTAGAATACAATGATGTGACGACCGTGGCCGATTTTCAAAAAATGGGACAGCGTGGCTATTGCACGACACATCTGGGTTTTGGTGATAAAGAGGATTGTCGCGGATGGTTGGTAGGAGCACCACATCAAGGACTTAAATATATGTTCCTGATGATGAACGGTGCCCGCATTGCAGTGGGTCGTGGTGCTGCCGCAATTGCGATGGCGGCATATCAAGCCTCCCTTGAATATGCCAATGAAAGGCCGCAAGGGCGAAAGTTGACGAGCACTGGTAAAAAGAATCCGGATGAAAATCAAAGTTTGATTATAGAACATCCCGATGTGAGACGAATGTTGCTGTTACAGAAGGCAATTGCAGAGGCCTCCTTAAGTTTGGTGCTTTTGGCATCCCGTTACCAAGATATTAAGCAAGCGACCCAAGATGAGGCAGAAAGATCAAAATACCACCTTCTTCTAGAAATAATCATCCCAATTGTAAAGACCTTCCCTTCCGAAGCTGGGGCGGTGGCAGTCAACAATGGGTTACAGGTATTGGGTGGCTATGGCTTCTGTACAGATTTTATCCTGCAACAATACCACAGGGATATTCGTATTTCGGCCATCTATGAGGGGACTACCGGCATTCAATCGCAAGACCTTTTGGGTAGGAAAATTACGATGGAAAATGGCAAGGCGCTCGAATTATTGGCCGCAGAAATGATGGCTACCATAGCCTCGGCCAGTGCATATGATGATTTAAAGCCCTACGCGGGAAAATTGGGTGCTAAATTGAAACTTTCACAAGAAGTATTGGCGAATTTGATGCCCTATGCACAGAAAGGGGATTATGAACGCTACTTGGCCGATGCCAATTTATTTATGGAGTTTATGAGTATTGTGGTCATTAGTTGGCTTTGGCTCGATATGGCCACGAAAGCCAAGCAAAGTCTATTGAAAGGTGATACCAAGTATTCAGAAGCTTTTTATGAAAGTAAGATCCATACGATGAAGTTCTATTTTAAATATGAACTGCCGAAGACCAACGCGCTGGCCGAATCATTAATGGATTCGGAAGTATTGACCGTTAAGACGGGGAAAGAAGTATTTGTGTAAGGGAACTTTTTTAACCATTAACCATAAGTCTAGTAAATGACGAGGATAAAAAATCAATTTAATTTAGAAGGAAAGATTGCCATTATTACCGGGTCAAGTAAGGGAATCGGAAAAGCAATAGCGCATGGTCTGGCAGAAAACGGTGCCACAGTGGTCATAAGTAGCCGAGATCAATCAGCCTGCGATACAGTGGTCTCCGAATTTCAAGCGGACGGGTTGAAGGCTATTGGCATTGCGTGTCATATTGGAAAAGAGGAGCAACGTGCCAATTTGGTATCCCAAACGATTACAAAATTGGGAGGAGTTGATATTTTGGTGAATAATGCCGCGATCAATCCGGTGTTTGGTCCTATAGAAGATGCGGATGAAGCTATTTTCGATAAAATTATGGATGTAAATGTCAAAGCGCCCTGGATGTTATCAAACAAAGTGATGCTAAGCATGAAAGAACGGGGCGGTGGCAGCATCATCAATCTGGCATCTGTGGAAGCACTTACTCCGGGAATGGGACTGGGGTTGTACAGTACTAGCAAGGCAGCCTTATTAATGCTCACAAAAAACCAGGCGAAGGAATGGGGCAAGTATGGCATTCGCGCGAACACACTCTGCCCCGGGTTGATAAAGACAAAATTTAGCGCTGCCTTGTGGCAAAATGAGAAGGTGCTTCAGAAAATTGAAAAAACCTTACCATCGGGTCGTATGGGAATGCCAGAGGAAATGGAGGGCATTGTTTGCTTGCTCGCTTCCGATGCGGGGGCTTATATGACCGGAGGCGTATACACGGCCGATGGAGGATACATGATTGCGGGTTAATCAATACCAATACACTACCTATGAACTTTGAATATTCGGAACGCTCTCAGGAATTACAAGCAAGATTACGAGCTTTTATGGAGGAACACATCTTGCCTATTGAGCCACTGGTGTATGCGTTTCATTCAGCCCCGGAAAATAGATGGCAACGTTGGCCCGGATTGGCAGAATTGAAGGAAAAAGCGAAGAGTGCCGGTTTGTGGAATTTGTTCTTGCCAAAAGACTATGGCGAACTAAGTCCAGGGCTTACCAATTTAGAGTATGCTCCCTTGGCAGAAATTATGGGGAGAGTTATTTGGTCCTCTGAGGTATTTAATTGCAGTGCGCCTGACACTGGAAATATGGAAGTATTGGCCAAATACGGATCCCCCGCACAGCAAAAGAAATGGTTAACGCCTTTAATGAAAGGGGAAATCAGATCGGCCTTTTTGATGACGGAGCCAGAAGTTGCTTCTTCGGATGCGACCAATATTGAAACGTCTATCAAATTGGAAGGGGATGAATATGTAATCAATGGTCGCAAATGGTGGTCTTCAGGTGCCATGGATCCCCATTGCAAGATTGCCATTGTTATGGGGAAAACGGATTTTGATGCTCCCAGACATCAACAACAAAGTATGGTATTGGTGCCAATGGATACACCGGGATTAACAATTGTAAGACCGCTTTCGGTTTTCGGCTACTATGATTCTCCTGAAGGGCATGCCGAGATTTTGTTGGAGAACGTTCGAGTACCTAAGGAAAACCTTCTTTTGGGAGAGGGCAGAGGCTTTGAAATTGCACAAGGTAGATTGGGGCCGGGGCGCATACATCATTGCATGCGACTTACAGGAATGGCCCAACGTTCTTTGGAGCTAATGGCACAACGCAGCTCGGATAGGATCGCTTTTGGAAGAACCATACGTGACTTTAGCAGCATACGCCAAGAAATTGCCCTGTCTCGATGTGAAGTGGAACAAGCACGATTGCTAACACTTTCAGCGGCCGATAAAATGGATAAAAAAGGGAATAAAGAGGCCAAAGACCTTATCGCAATGATCAAGATAGTTGCCCCGAATATGGCATTAAAAGTAATCGATAGGGCCATTCAGATATATGGGGGCAAAGGCGTTGGTCCCGATACCCCTTTGGCGCATTATTTTGCCGCTGCCCGTATGCTTCGTTTGGCAGATGGGCCAGATGAGGTACATATGTATCAATTGGGAAAAAGTGTGATAAAAAAATATACGATCGAATAACGATTTTAAAGATTACAACGAATGGCGGCAACTCCAAATCAGAACGTGCGGGAGGGAGAGGAACTTAATGAAAAAGGGCTGAAGAATTTTTTATTGGCAAATAGTCTTATAGCCGATAGGAATAGTCTTTTGGAAGTTGAACAGTTCACCCATGGCTATTCGAATCTGACCTATCTTTTGAGAATAGAAGAGAATGAATATGTGCTGCGGCGTCCGCCTTTTGGCGCAATAAAACGCGGGCATGATATGGGCCGTGAGTTTAAAGTGCAAAAGGCACTGAAATCGGCATTCTCCAAGGTGCCCATAATGCATGCCTATACAGAAGATGCGCAACACATTGGATCTTCTTTTTATATCATGGAAAAAATCAATGGTATCATATTGAGTTTTCGAGAAGCTAAAAAAAGGCAAATCCCCGCTGTGGAATATGGCACTATTTCAAACTCGTGGTTAGATACCATGGTCGAATTACATCAGGTAGATTACAAACAGGTTGGTTTGGGTGATTTGGGAAGACCGGCAGGGTATGTGGCGCGACAGGTAACCAATTGGGGCAAGCAATACCTAAAAGCGGCAATCGATGAGGTGCCGGCAGCGGCAAAGGTGATGCAATGGATGGAGGAACACCAACCAACAGTATATCGGCATAGCCTCATTCACAACGATTACAAATATGACAATGTAGCTTTCAAAGATGACAGTTATAAAGAAATAAATGCCGTACTTGACTGGGAAATGGCAACCCTTGGAGACCCTTTAATGGATCTTGGTACCTCTTTAGGGTATTGGACCATGCATTCGGATCATGATTTTGTAAAACAAGGAATTCCTTCCCCTACGGTATTTGAAGGCAACCCGAGTAGAAGTGACATAGTTCAGGGCTATGCCGAAAAAAGCAAAAGACCCATAGATCACATTGTGTTTTACTATGTGTACGGCCTTTTTAAGATTGCCGTAATTGCCCAGCAGATTTACTATCGCTATAAACATGGGTATACGACAGACCCTCGTTTTGCGAACTTGAACAAAGCGGCGGCATTATGCTGTAACATTGCTTTGAATTCAATTCATACCAATAAAATAGACTAACAAAATGAGCAACGACCTCTATACCGATATCAACCCAGTAGCCTTAAAGGCCTTGGCCGATTACCCAAATGACCAGCCTTTGTATATGCTGAACTACATGAAGTATGCGCCCTTAGATCCTCAAACGGGAAAAACGGGAAGGGAAATTTATAAGGAGTATCTAGAAAAGGCAAGCCCTTTTTTTCAGGATATCAATGCACGTATCACTTTTAAAGCAATTCCTTCACTTACGATTATTGGCCCCCAAGACGAAGAGCTTTGGGATGAAGTACTGATAGTAACCTATGATACCAAGGCCGATTTTTTCAACCTTATACAGAAGGAAGGGTACCCGGGCCATGTTCGTAAAAAGGCGTTGGCTGATTCAAGAATCATTTTTTGTAAATAATAGAAGGATGGAGGTTAAAGATAAAATAGTCGTCGTCACCGGGGCTGGTTCAGGAATAGGAGCTGCCGCTGCCAAACATTTTGCGCACCACGGTGCACAAGTAATTGTCTCCGACCTAAAAATAGCGAAGGCACAAAAAACGGTTGAAGCAATAGTTTCGGATGGTGGTAAGGCCGTTGCAATAGAAGCGAACGTGGGCAAGTATGAGGCCGTTGAAAACCTAATAAATGAAACCGTAAAACGGTTCGGGCGTTTAGATGTGATTGTAAACAATGCCGGTATTGGACCAAGAATCATGGCCAAGACGGCAGAACATGCACTTGAAGATTGGGATAGGGTCATTGCCGTGAATCAGACCGGGGTATTCTATTGCATGAAAGTGGCATTGAAACAAATGGTCGAACAAGGGGGTGGGAATATCGTAAATGTCGCCTCTTTGGCCGGTTTAAAAGCGTCTCCCAACAACCTTTCGTATAGCGCCAGTAAGTTTGCCGTGGTGGGGATGACCAAATCGGCCGCTATGGAATATGCGACCAAGAATATTCGGGTCAACGCCGTTTGCCCTGGATATACCGAATCAGCGCTTTTAGACAAGCTATTGGCCGCTAGACCTGATATGGATGCCATTTTAAAAAGTGTGATTCCCATGAAACGCTATGGGGACGCCTCAGAAATTGCGGAAGCGATCGTATGGTTGGCGTCTGATAATACCAAATTTATTACAGGGCAAACAATTACCTTGGATGGGGGAACTTCCCTTTAAGAAAAGGTGTTTTAGTGCAGAATGTTTAAAAATATACTATTGAAAACAATACAACTAGAAAAGAAAGAGGGCTATACCATTGTTCAATTGAATCGTGGCAAAGTGAATGCGATCAACCATGAAATGGTCAAGGAATTGCATACGACCTTTACCCAATTGGAAAAGGATGCAACGGTTGAAGGGGTCATCTTAACCGGGATTCCCCATTTTTTTTCAGCTGGTTTGGATGTGATTGAGTTGTATGGCTATGATGCCGATCAAATAGCGGCTTTTTTCGGCGATTTTGGGGCGTTGCACTTGCAGATGGCCCAATTTCAAAAACCTTTGATTTGTGCCATTCCCGGCTATGCACCTGCCGGAGGGTGCGTTTTTGCCATTGCGGCGGATTACCGAATAATGGCGGAAGGTGAGAAGTATACCATTGGCCTGAATGAGGTTGCGGTCAACATTCAGATTTCAAATAATTTGATCAATGCCTATTCTTTTTGGATTGGTACAGGCAAAGCCCATGAGTACATTTTAGATGGCAAATTGTTGAAGGGACCCGAAGCATTGGAATGTGGTCTAATCAATCAGTTGGTGCCGTTGGAAGAGGTACTGCCAATTGCTGAAAAAAAAATGAAACAGTTTTTGAGGGCAGACCCCATTATTTTTAAGAACACCAAGAGAAAACTCCGAAATACCTGGTTTTCAAATTTGGAAACCGATGCCTCCAAAGATTTGGCAGAAGCGATCGAACTTTGGTGGTCACCGAATATACGGGCAAAAATGAAGGCTTTTGTTGAAAGTTTACAAAATAAATAAGACGATATGAATAAACAATGGATACTAAGAAATAGACCGGAAGGAATTCCGGACGCTACCACTTGGTCGCTAGAAACGGCTGCTATTCCCGAGCCTGGCGAGGGAGAAGTATTGATACGCCAACACTATGTATCACTTGATCCCGCCATGCGTGGTTGGTTGAACGATGCAAGATCATACATTGCCCCTGTTGAAATTGGGGCGGTTATGAGAGCAGGCTCTGTAGGGCAGGTAATCAAAGCGAACAATCACCCCAAATTAAAAGAAGGTGATTTTGTAAGCGGTTGGGGAGGAGTGCAACAATACACCGTGACCGATGGTGAGAATTGGTATCCCGTAGATCCGAAAGTAGCTCCGCTGCCGATGTATATTGGTACATTGGGTATGCCGGGAATGACTGCTTATTTTGGTATTCTTCAAGAAGGAAAAATAAAAGAAGGCGATGTGGTTTTGGTCTCAGGAGCTGCAGGCGCGGTAGGGAGTGTCGTTGGTCAGATAGCCAAGATAAAAGGATGTAAAGTAATCGGAATTGCAGGAGGCGCGGCAAAATGCAAGTACATCGTGGAGAAACTTGGTTTTGATGCTGCAATCGATTACAAGTCGGAAAATGTCTATGATGCAATTAAACGAGAATGCCCAAAAGGGTTGGATGTGTACTTTGATAATGTAGGAGGGGAAATTTTGGATGCCGCCCTCTCACGTATTCGAATGGGGGCCCGTATCGTAATTTGTGGCGCCATTTCACAATACAATAATAAGAAAGATGTTCGCGGACCAAAAAATTACTTGGCACTGCTCGTAAACCGGGCTAGTATGAAAGGGATGGTGGTATTCGATTATGCGGCCGACTATAAGAAAGCAGCTATGGAAATGGGCGCTTGGATGATGCAGGGAAAACTAAAAAGCAAAGAAGATGTTTATGAAGGAATCGAAAATTTTCCTGAAACCTTTGGTCGCCTTTTTACGGGCGATAAAATGGGTAAATTGGTATTGAAAGTATTGGAAGATTAACCATTTCTAAATAAAACCTCTTGAAAGCAATTGTTTGTAGTGCCTTTGGACCACCTGCCGATTTAAAGTTGGCGGTCGTGGAGAGTCCGAAACCGAAAGAAAAGGAAGTACTGGTGCAAGTAAAAGCCTGTGGCGTAAACTTCCCGGATACCTTGATCATACAAGGGCTTTATCAATTCAAACCGGAATTGCCTTTTACTCCGGGCAGTGATATTGCTGGGGTCGTGAAAGAAGTCGGTGAGGGTGTAGCCCACGTAAAACCAGGTGATGCTGTATTCGGTTTTGTATTGAACGGCGGGTATGCGGAAGAAGTATTGGTGCCGGCAAGTGCTTGTTTTATAAAACCACCACAGATGGATTTTCCCGTGGCCGCTTCGTTCATGATGGCGTATGGTACTTCGTACCACGCCTTAAAAGACAGGGGACGATTAAAAGAAGGCGAAACCCTTCTGGTGCTGGGTGCTTCTGGGGGCGTAGGTCTCGCGGCGGTTGAACTTGGTAAACTGATGGGTGCAAAGGTAATTGCAGCCGCGTCGACTTCTGAAAAGTTGGAGCTCTGCAAAAGCTATGGGGCAGATGCTGTGATAAACTATTCCGATCAAAATTTAAAGGAGACTATCAAAGAACTTACTGGCGGGAAGGGTGTTGACGTTGTATATGACCCCGTAGGAGGAGACTTCTCAGAAGCTGCGATTCGTGGAATGGCGTGGGAAGGAAGGTATTTGATCGTTGGCTTTGCGGCAGGAAGTATACCAAAAATACCGTTGAATTTAGCACTGCTCAAAGGATGCGCCCTGGTAGGGGTGTTCTGGGGAAGTTTTGCAATGAAAATGCCCAAAAAAAATCAGGAAAATACCATGGAGCTAATGACTTGGTATGCGCAAGGAAAGTTAAGTCCCCATATACATAAGGTTTATCCACTGTCGGAAGCTCCTATCGCCTTGGAAGATATGATGCAACGAAATGTAAGGGGGAAAGCGGTCATTGGAATTGGGTAATCAATTCACAATAAGCAATTAACAGTGAACAGTGAAGTTTGCAGTTGAATTTGACATTTGAGTTTGAATTTATTTTTTCATCTAACCTTTAGACAATTAGCAATTAGCAATGAACAGTAATCAGTTATTGGTATTTTGTTTTCATCAATCAACAACAATGTGCTCATAAGTCATAACTCCGAACTCATAACTTGTTTTGAGTTTGAGCTTGACACTTGCACTTGAATTTATTTTTTTCATCTAACATCTAACATCTAACATCTAACATCTAACATCTAACATCTAACATCTAACATCTAACATCATAACAATGCGATTAAAGAATAGAGTGGCGATCGTTACCGGGGGTGCTCGCGGTATCGGCAAGGCAATTTCCGAGTTGTTTGCAACAGAAGGGGCATCGGTAATTATCTGGGATCTTTTGGAAGAGGGAATGGCTACCGCCGAAGGCATCAACAATAGTGGTGGGAGCGCCGAATTTCATAAAATATCGGTAACCGATAAAGAGGCCGTAGTTGCTGCGGTAGCTGATATTCATTCCCGATTTGGTAAAATAGACATCCTTATAAACAATGCGGGAATCACTAGGGACAAGACCTTACAGAAAATGAGCGAAGCCGAATGGGATACCGTGATCGATGTAAACCTTAAAGGCGTGTTTCTGTGTACGCAAGCGGTTGCAGGGTATATGAAAGATGCAGGGTATGGCCGGATCGTCTCTGCGGCGTCCAATGTAGGGCTGCGAGGTAATTTTGGACAAACCAACTATGCCGCGACCAAGGCGGGCGTAATTGCAATGTCAAAAACATGGACAATGGAATTGGGCAAGTATGGTATTACTGCCAATGCCGTAGCACCAGGTTTCACCCTTACCGATATGGTGAAAGCGATTCCGGAGGAACACCTGGCCGCCATTAAGAAACAGATTCCCCTTCAGAAAGCCGCACAACCCATTGACATCGCTTATGGCTACTTGTACCTTGCCTCTGATGAAGCCCAGTATGTCTCGGGCATTTGCCTTACAATTGATGGTGGAATTTCAAGATAAGATATATGGGAGCACTAATATGTGAAAATTTAACCGCACTCAAAAAAGAAGTAGGGAATGAGTTGCCTTTGGGCGATTGGATTACGGTCACCCAGGAAATGATCAATGCGTTTGCCCAGGCCACGTTGGATTTTCAATGGATTCATGTTGATGTTGAAAAAGCGCACGAATCCTCTCCTTTTAAGGCACCGGTGGCCCATGGGTTTATGTCCGTTTCCCTTATTTCAAAAATGCTGGGCGACGTGCTAGAGGTAGCGAGTGCCCAAATGGGAGTGAACTATGGCTTGAACAAAGTACGCTTCCCAAATCCGGTTTTGGTGAACAGTAAAGTCCGACTAAAAAGCAAAGTTCTTCAAGTAGACGATTATGGTGAAACTGGTGCGAAAATCCTCTGGGATTGTACCGTAGAAATCGAAGGCGCCGAGAAACCCGCTTGTGTCGCCGAATTTGTCTCCTTAATGTTCGAATGATCCGAAATGATGTAACCATGAAAATACAAAAGACGCCCGTCTCGCAATTTGAGTCTTTAAAGGATTATCCCTATAAAGCAAACTATTCTACGGTAGGTGAACAGCTCCAGATGCATTATGTAGATGAGGGCAAGGGTCCTATTATTTTGTTGCTGCATGGAGAACCCAGCTGGTCGTACTTGTATCGAAAAATGATTCCTATCTTGGTAGAAGCAGGCTTTCGAGTAATTGCTCCGGACCTAATTGGGTTTGGGAAATCGGATAAACCGGTTGACCGGAAAGCCTATAGCTTTGAAAAGCATGTAGAATGGCTCAAAAACTTGATAGTGAATTTAAGGCTTCAGAAAATTCATTTGTTTTGTCAAGATTGGGGCGGTCTTGCAGGACTGCGATTGGCCGCCGAAAATGAAGCGTTATTCAGTAGTATAACCGCTTCGAACACTTTCGTGCCCAGAACGGGAATGCGGGCAAACGAAGCATTTTTAAAATGGCGTCATTTTTCCCAAAATACACCGGAATTTAATGCTGGGAGTGTTGTACAAATGGGAACGGTATCAAAGCTTTCTAAAGAGGTTATGGCGGCATATGACGCACCCTTTCCAGATGATTCCTACAAGGCCGGTGCCCGTGTGTTTCCGAGATTAGTGCCTTTTGAGGGTGATGATGAGGACAATGCATTACCGGCATGCGATGCGACTTGGAAGGTACTTGAAAAATGGGAAAAACCCTTTTTGACGCTTTTTGGTGATTCTGACCCTATTATGCGAGGGGCAGACATCTTTTTTCAATCGAAAGTACCAGGAGCAAAGGGACTGCCACATCAATTGATCCAACAAGCTGGACACTTCATCCAAGAAGAAAAAGGGGAGGAAGTGGCGCATCTTCTGGTCAACTTCCTTCAAGGGTTATCATAAAAATAAAACCCCGGCGAGATACATCTGTATTTCTAGAACACTTTCGGTATCGTCGCCTGGCAAATAAACCTAAATTAAGGGGGGAACTTTAGTGGTTAGATCTGCCATGGGGTTTTAATCAATGGGGGAACTTGCTATTTTAATTGTGCTACAATTGCATTCCTTTTAACGGATTGTTCTTTGTACCTGCCGGTTTAAATTCCGAGATGTGGAACAGAAGTAGGTTTTCACCTATATTCTCGATATCAAAAATAGTGTGGTCATTTTCTGATTGCCAGAAAGTACTATCTCCTTTTTTTAGTCGAATTAAGGTAATCCTTCCATTGGCTAACCTTGATATGGCCAGCCCTTTGGTTAGTGATACCCAACAGCAGTCGGTATTTGATTTACGAAAAGGGAGTCGCTCTCTAGGCATTAGTATTACTTCCCAAACCCGTACATTATCATTTTCGAATAGGAGATTTTGTCCAAGACATTCACCAATTTGGTTTTTTTGTAACTCCAATAGTTTGTCAGACTCCCACGTGTCAAAGTTTCCTTCCGCATTTATCTCTATGCATTCCATCTGCAAATTCCATTTTTTGATTTGTAATCAAGAAAATCCCTTGTTTTTCGAGCTGCAAATATTTAAAAAATAGCACAGTATAGACCAGTAAATTCGTACAAGATTTGTTCGGATATCGGAAATCAGAACCAATTGAAGTCGCAATGGGGGAAAACGAATTTTTATTCAGGAATCAGAACCTGTTGAGAAAGCGCTTTCAGGAATCAGAACCTGTTAAGATGTAAGAAAAGTTACCGTCCAATGCGCTATAGGGCTGCATTTTCTTTGTATTTGGTAGGTGTGGTACCGGTCTCTTTCTTAAAAGCGGAATAGAAAGCACTTTTACTATGAAAACCTACTTCATGGCCTATACCCTCTATGCTCAATTGCATACCGTCTTTTTTTTGTAGTAGTAGTTCCGCTTTCTTGATACGAAATTGATTAACGTATGAATTAAAATTTTGATGACAGATGGTATTAATGGTAGTAGAGATACGTTTAGGGTGTACCTTTAATTTCTCAGCCAAATCAACAATGGTCAGCTCCGTATGAATAAAGCTCTCAGATCGTATCATATAATCGTCGATTTGAGCCATTAATTCTTCCAGCTGTTCCGAAGCAGTAACGACCGGTTGAACATCTTCTGGGAGTACTTTTAAATTTTTGATGTGATAACGCCCTTTCTCATCAAGTACCGATAGCACATTGCGTTGCACCACTCCGTGATAGGATACCCAATAAATTGCAATCAAATCGATAATGGAAAACAGCACTTTGAAATAGTAATTTTCCGGTTCCAAATAGAATAATAAATGGGTGATCAAGGAAGTGCCTAAACTATAAATTAAAAAAACCCGAGCCCAATGAAGTTCCTTTGCCGCGACCAATGAAAAAGAATTATGAACCTCGATCCGATGATGATACAATAATCTTATATTCCATATGGCAATGCCCCATGCAAAAAAAATACCCAAGTAAACCAATGTGAAATCATACCAAAAACTTTGGGATATGGCCAATTTAGTATCATAGGGCAAAAGAAAAATCGCGAATTGTGCAAAAAAGGAAACAATGCCCGGGATTAACACCCAGTAGTACGTTTTCTTATTCGAAAGCATAGAGACCTGCTGGGTATAGATAAAAAACAACGGAAAAAGGAGCCAGGAAAAACTAAAAGGAAGCAAAAAAAGTCTAGGGTACACTTCACTTACGCCGGTGCTCGTAGAAATAAATGTAATTAGCTTTAAGGATAAGAAAATTAAAAAGAGCCCGAGAAAAAAAGTACTTCGATATTTTCTTTTGTTGAGTATTACCAATAAAATACCCAAGGTGGTGCCCTGTATCAAGCCTACCATATCCAGTAAGACTTGTAAGTTATAGGTAAGGTTTGCCATCTCGTGCATACGTTCAAGATAGCGAAATTTTAACCTATTCTTGTAGGATTTTGACTAGATATATCCTGAAAGGTATAAAAAAAGCCAGACGGATCGGTCATGGCTTTTTTACGTTGGCATTACTGTTTATTCTTCCTTATCCATTTTTTTTGTCAAAAAGAAGCCGGTAAGTAAACCAATGCCTGCCATGAGAAAAACGGTTCCTGGGTAAGCTACTTCGCTATCAACCCCCATGTTAGACAAAATCGCCCCGATAAAGATGGCCGATCCCACGCCCATAAGAATCAATGATAAGTTCAAGATCAAAATTTTCCAAACAGGGGTTCTCTTGGTTTTACCTTGTACAAAAATACTGGCGTCCGCTCCCTTTTCGATAAGGGCCATACGTTCTTTATTTCGTGTTGAATAATGAAGATACGTAATTGCGAAAACGACTAAAAAAAAGCTAATGGGTATTAAAATTGCTGCGGCCATGTGATTATTTTTTAATTGATAAATAAACTTGTTTGCTAGGTATGACGGTGTTTGTTTTGCAAAGGTTACATCTTTTTACTTTTTTTTTAAATCATTGTAACCTCAAAGCTGTTTTTTACGTCCTATAACCGAAATGAATACGAACGCAGACCAACCCTGTATAGATAAAGTCATTCAAGGCGACACCCAGGCATTTGCCGTTTTGGTGGATCGATACAAGCACATGGTCTTCACTTTGGCAATGAAGATGCTTAAGAACAAGGAGGAGGCCGAAGAGGTCGCTCAGGACGTGTTTTTGAAAGTGTTCCAGGCATTGCCTACCTTTAAGGGAGATTCAAAGTTTTCGACTTGGATCTATAGAATTGCGTATAATAGAAGCCTAGACTATCTAAAGAAACAGGGCAGGACCTTGAACACAACAGCTATTGATGCCCAGAAGGAGTTTAATATCCCGGCACTTGATAATACATTGGATGTTTTGGATAGTAAGGAGCGCAAGCACACAATCAAGGAGGCGATGAATGAATTGGCAGCAGATGATACACTAGTGCTTACCTTGCATTACTTCGAAGAACTCTCTTTGAAAGAGATATCGAAAGTGATGGGAATTACAGTAGACAATGTAAAGGTGCGTTTGTTTAGAAGCAGAAAGCGTTTGGCAGCGATATTAACGTATAGATTGGAACCGGAAATTCTTCGAAATTATGGAAAAAAGTAAAGAAGAGGAACTTGAAATTTTTATAAAAAAAACCATTAAGGAGGTGGGTGTGGAGACCCCTTCACCTAATTTCACCGATTCGGTACTTGCCAATATTTCACGGCAAGTGACTGCTGAAAAGGTGCCATATGCGCCTATTATTTCTAAGACTAAGTGGTTCTGGACCATCATACTTTTAGTAGGAGCAGTGGTATCTGTAATGTTTACTGAAACCTCTTTGAACCTACCTTGGTTGGCCTCCTTTGAGATACCATCGCTATCGAACGGGATATTGAATAGTATTTCGTCCTTGAAGATTTCCAATACCTACCTCTATGGGGTTGTCGGGGTTACTTTTTTCGTAACAGTGCAAGTATTTGTGCTAAAAAATTATATCAACAAACGATATGCAATGTAAGTAGTGCCAACGAATTACTCTTGCGCATCTTCGTGAATATCGAAGCCTAATTATGCGTATTTTTACAAGTAATGGTCTTCCTTACTTTTCTTCTATTTACCGGCTTCGTGGCCTTTTACGCTGCATGGAAACTTCGTAAGGATTCACTGAATACCAAAGATGGGTATTTCTTGGGTGGCAGATCTCTCACCGGTATTGTAATCGCAGGTTCTTTATTGCTAACCAATATTTCTACAGAACACTTGGTAGGGATGAACGGTTCTGCCTATCGCAATGGCGCCATCATAATTGCTTGGGAGGTTACCTCGGCTTTGGCCTTGGTCGTTGCGGCATTGTATTTCGCGCCCAAATATTTAAAAATGGGATTGACCACCATACCGGAATTTTTAGAAAAACGCTTCGATGGTTTAACCCGTACCTTGGTAGCACTCCTTCTTATCATTTCCTTTGTGGCAACCTTACTGCCTATCGTACTTTATACAGGAGCCTTGAATATAGAAGCCCTCTTTGAAATTTCCGAATTGCTTAATGTAACACAGCGGGAGGCGATTTGGATAACCATCAGTATCGTAGGAGGTCTAGGAGCTATTTACGCGATATTCGGGGGATTGAAAATGGTCGCTTATACCGATACCATCAACGGGTTTGGGCTGCTGGTCGCCGGGCTTATGGTGCCTATTTTCGCCCTGCTTAGCATAGGAGATGGGAACCCCTTGGAAGGGCTGGCAAGAGTGTTTGAAAATAGCCCGGATAAGTTTAATGTGATCAGTAAAGAATCGGGGATAGGGGAAGGTGCCAGATCTGCCATATTACCATTTGAAGTATTGTTTACCGGACTAATGATCAATCAAATTTATTTTTGGGCGATGCACCAATCAATAATTCAACGGGTACTAGGAGCTGTAAACCTAAAGGAGGCCCAGAAAGGCCTTTTGTATACCGGCCTGTTAAAAATTTTGGTACCCTTGGTGATTGTATTACCGGGACTGATCGGGTTCTATTATTTCGGTGATAGCCTCTATGATACGCCCGATAATGTATATCCTGAATTGGTCAAAAAAGTACTTCCGTTGTGGTTGACCGGTTTTTTTGTTGCTGTGATGATGGGGGCGATATTAAGTACTTTCAACAGTGCCCTGAATAGTGCCGCAACTGTTTTTAGTCTCGGGATTTTTAAACGTTATATACGCCCTGAAACCAGTGAGAAGCAATTGGTGCTGATGGGGAAATGGACCTCGGCGATCCTCGCGTTGTTCGCAATCGCGATTGCGCCCTATGTGGCGAACGCCCCTGAAGGACTTTACCAGCTATTACAGCAACTAAATGGGATTTTCTTTGTCCCTATCGCAAGTGTCATTATTGCCGGCTTTGCCTTCCCGAAGGTATCGGCTTTTGGAGCAAAGATCGGCCTGCTTTTTGGCCTGCTATTCTATGTATGTACCTATTTTGTGTGGAAGGTAGATTTGCATTTTGTACATATATGGGGTATTGAGTTTGTCCTAAATTTGCTTGTAATGCATCTTGCCTCTAGGTGGTCGCCAAAGAAAAATAACTTTGTTATGAAAGATGTCCAAGTAGTTGATTTACAGCCCTGGCGATATGCCCGGCACTTCAGTGTTTTTTTAATAGCCTTTACAATTATTTTGTATCTTTTGTTGGGAAACGTATCATAAGGAGACGAAGAAAGAGCCTTCATTCAATTGAGATGCTTTTTATACGCCCAAATTAAAAGTTGTTTATGGAAAAGACCTTTAGGAATTACGATCAATCAGATGTTACCACAGCGGTTCGCAATCACTATCGAAAAATGCGTCAGAAACAGACACTCGAGTATGTGCGTCGAATGCAAAAAAAGTACCTCACGTTTGATAAGCCTATGGACCTTTGGGATGCAATGGCCCATCTTAACGATTTAATCGATGTGAGTGATCCCGATTTGGATTTGCCCAATGTACAACACCTCATTCAAAGTGCGGAGGCTATTCGTGCAGATGATAGACCTGATTGGATGCAGTTGACAGGGCTTATTCATGATTTGGGAAAAGTACTATTCCTATGGGGAAGCGATGAAGATGGTACGAGTCAAGATGAACAATGGGGAACCGTAGGAGATGTTTTTGTTGTGGGTTGTGCGTTGCCAGATTCTTGCGTGTACCCCGAATTCAACACGCTAAACCCTGATATGGCAGATGAAAGATATAACTCCGATACCGGTATATATAAGGCAGGTTGCGGACTGGATAATTTGACATTGGCCTGGGGCCATGATGAGTATCTTTTCCAAGTGCTGCGTAAACATTCGGACAACAAGCTTCCCGAAGAAGCCATGGTAATGATACGCTACCATTCTTTTTACCCATGGCATACAGGAGGTAGTTATGCAAAATTACTACATGAAAAAGACCAACGGTATTTAAAAATTATTCGTGATTTTAATAAGTATGATCTATACACGAAGAGTTCAAAAGCGTATGATTTGGATGAGGTAAAGGAATACTACCGTCCTATAGCCGATAAGTATTTGGGCACTGGTCCGATCTATTGGTAGTAAACGTCTAACACCCACCTCATTTTTTCTGGTAAGGCTCTTTTTATCGATTTTATTTGAAATAGCGGCTTTTTCTGGAATATTTTTTACATTTTAGGCTACAATTCCGAAAAATGTGCATAAAACTTCCCTCGAATAATTGTCTTTTGATTATTCTATTGCTGTTCTTTTTTATTGCCAAAAAAGGGAAATCGCAAGATATCCCGGACCCGGTGCAACAGATAGATAGTCTGTGGGGCGCCCTTAAGAACGATACCAACATTTCCGATAGCTTACGTACCTATCATGAGTTAATCAAACAATACAACGGCCTTCAAAACGATACGGTGGTCTACATGTCCAAAGTATTGATTCAAAAAGCACCTCCAAATGATGTTGAAAATGTTATGCGCGGTAATTACGAGCTGTTACGTTATTCTGTAAACCACAACAAGCTTAAGAAGGGTGATTCATTGGCACAAGTTATCTATGCAATGGCATCCAAAGAAAGTGATAAGGTATGGTTATTTAGAATCTTAAACATTCGAGCCGTATTATTTTCCTTTACCGATCAACGAGATTCGGCCGATGTCTATTTTGATCGGAGTAAAAAGCTACTAACACATGTCGAAAATCCGAGATATAAGGCAGATTATTATCAGTTTAGAGGCCTGCATCACAGAAGGGGGGATGAGTTGGATAAAACCATGGAAAATTACATGGAGGCCTTACAAATGTACAAGGACGAAAAAATGTTTGAGTCCGAAGCCGGGATTTACAATAATATGGGAACCATTTATGGAGAAAAGGCCAACTATGACCAAGCATTGAACAGCTTTCAAAAAGCATTGGAAATCAATCAGAGACTTAATAATAAGCGGTTGATGTCAAGTAATTTTGTAAATCTAGGGAGAATATATGAGGAGTTGGAACAACATGATAGGGCAATCGAATACTACATGAAGGGTCTTTCAATTGAGGAAGTCGAGAATGATTATATGGAAATGGCAGAGATATATAGTGAATTAGGTATCTCATACAGTGCAAAAAAAGAGAATGCAAAAGCACAATACTTTTACAATTTAGCCTTAAAGAATCATGATAAGGTTGATGATAAAACTGGTTACGCCCGTACCGCCTTCAATGTTATAGAATACCATATGGATGGTAAGGAGTATAAAAAAGCGGCTTATTACCTCGAAAGGATAGAACAGATTTTGAAAAAAAAGAAGTTGTATCAGTTTAACCAAAAGTTTCTTTTAAGTCAAAGCCGTCTTGATTCTGCAAATGGAAAATACAAGGAAGCTTTTTTTAATTATATAAAGTACAAGGCCCTATCGGATAGCATTCGAAATGTACAAAATGTAGATAAACTTCAAGAATTGCAAACAAAGTATGAAATGCTTGAAAAGGAAAAACAAATTGAAAATTTGAATACGTTGAACAAAGCAAATGAATTGGCTATTGTTCGAAAAAAGTATCAAAATTTTGCCTTATGGGGTGCCCTCCTTTTTGCGATTATGATTGCAATTGGCCTTTACAGCCGATATCATGTAAAAGGTCGCTTAAACAAGGCGCTCGCACTTAGGAACCAAGAAGTAAAAACCAAGAATAAAGATTTAACCGAAAAAGGACTGCAGCTACAGAATGCCCTTGCCGAAAGGGAGGTGCTGATCAAGGAGATACACCACCGGGTTAAAAACAATCTGCAGTTGATTACCAGTATGCTAAACCTTCAGGGCGCGCATACCAAAAATGTGGAAGTCGGGAAATTCTTGAAACGTAGCCAGGCAAGAATTTCTTCGATGGCCCTGGTGCATCAAACACTTTATAATAGCCAAACACCCGGCACGATCAATTTGAAGAAGTATCTTGAAAAATTGATGAAGGCAGTTTATCTAAGCTTTGAGTTTGAAAAAAGAGCCATAGACTACAAGGTCACTACCGATTCGATTATGGTGGATATTGATACGGCTATTAATTTAGGAATCGTTATTAACGAATTGGTTTACAATGCTTTTAAACATGCGTTCGTCGATAAAACATCCGGTCTGCTTGAAATCAACGTAGATAAAGGGGAGAAATATCTCGAGGTCAATGTATTGGACAATGGAATTGGTATTTCTTCGAATTCAAAAGGAAAAAAAGACGAATCATTTGGTTTAACCTTGGTGTCGCTTTTGATAGAACAGTTAGACGGGAAGCTGAAGTTAAAATCAGATACCGCCGGAACCCAAATCAAGATTATACTTAACACCCCAACCATAAACTACTATGAAAAACATATTGATAGTTGAAGATGAATTGATTATTGCAAAAGATTTGGAAAGAATTCTGAGAAACCAAAATTGGAACGTATCCGGAATTTGTACGCATGCGGCAGAAGCTTTTCGTAAAATAGGTACCCTTTCACCTGATCTTGTATTGATTGATATTATTCTTAAAGGAAGAAAAGAAGGAATTGAAATAGGGCGTTTTTTGGCAACTTCCACTGAAATTCCCTTTATATATGTGACCTCCTTCACCGATCGCACAACCATTGATGAGGTTACAAGTACAACTCCGGCAGGCTATGTCGTCAAGCCCTTTCGCACTGCTGACGTGGTAACGGCAGTTGAGGTGGCCTTTGCCGCAAACAATAAAAGAAAAAAAGCATCGAGTACTCGCGAAGCGATACCTTTGGAAGAAGTACCCATCAAAATAAGAAGGGTTGCCGAGTACATACACGAGAATTTTGATAAAAGGTTGAAAATAGATTTCTTGGCGGGGATGACTCCCTGGAATCCGCATCACTTTATCAGAAATTTCAAAAAATACTTAGGCGATACACCTTATCAGTATATCTTAAAATATAAAATGGGCAAAGCGAAGATTTTACTTGAAAAAACCAAAATGCCCATCTCAAAAATAGCTTCTGAATTGGGTTTCTCAAACCATTCAAGTTTTAGTACGGCCTTTCTGAAAATTGAGAAGCGTACCGCCGAATCATACCGTAGAACTTTTCAGTAAAAGCGCTGGTTCACTATTTTGATAGCAATCACTTTGCGAAGCAGGTTCCTTTTTTTGAAGCTTTGCGCGTCAACGGTTTCACTCTTATTGCGGTCATTTTTGCATAATTGATGCTAATTTGCACATTTTATCGACTTTAGAATGCCTTTCGCCTATATCTGCACTTTTTTTAACAATTTCACAGGAAGTTTGAAGAGCATTTAACCAATCCTTCATCCTTAGATTTAATCCTAAAAATCTTTATATCCTATGAAAAAATCTACACTTTTTTGGTGCGCATTATTGCTGCTCGGCCTTTTAAAGGTTACAGCTCAAAATACCCTGGAGGCAGGTCGTGGTATCCTTTCGAATGATACCTATGGCGATGGTATTCAGACCTGGGGCGATAACGTAACCTTGCAGGCGTTTAAAATTGATGGTAGTGCCGCTCGAATTAAATATGATTCCCAATTTCGGGACAAAGGCTTTGGAATAGAAGGTGCCCGTTGGGATCAGATCGATTATTATCAAGAGTATCAGGGACAGCGCGTAGATGCCAGCGAGAAAATGGTCATCAACTTTAACGGACCTGTAACTAATGTAATTCTAAGAGTAGGTATGTTGGGTCTTAATGAAGGCAGAAATGGAAACGATGAAACAGGAAAGTGGACTGGCTATGACCAGAATGGAAGTGTGGTGGCCAGCGGTGTTTTTGGTCCGGCTGACAGTGATTTAGGTCCCGATAGTAAATTTAACGGTAGTTATGGCGATTACCCTTTTACGTTGGTGTCGAACCAAGCTTTATATAGTATAGCCGTTGAAGCCACGGGTTTTGGTTATGGTCAAGGTGCTCCGAGAGACGTGAATAGCTATAATAATGAAAGTGGCAATAAAGAAAATAACTCCGATTTTAACATTGGGGGTATCACCTATACACGGGGTGATTCGGAACCACCGGTAAACAATCCACCTGTAGCGGAGGGAGACGGTGCTATCTCCGGCGATCCTGACTTTACTTTGGAATTAGGAGAGACCCTTGTAATTCCCTTCGATCGTTTGTTGGCCAATGATAGCGACCCAGATGGGGACGATCTTACCATCATCGCGGTACAGCGAGAACGCGGGGGCGATGTTGCCATTGTTGGCGAGACGGTCGAGTTTACCGGTACGGGAGCCTTTCCCGGAGCATTGTTCATCTATACGGTCAGCGATGGGAACGGAGGCACCGATACGGCAGGTGTATTTCTAAACGTATTGGATCCACCGGAGGAACCCACCTTCGATGCGGTCGATGACACCCCTGGTCCGGTATTGGAGGACATAGGTACGACTGCCTTTTCCTATGATGTCTTCCTTGGCAACGATATTGGTGAGAACCTTCGTATCACCTCTTTTGATTTTAGCAACTTTCCCGGTATGATCGAGGACAAACGTTCCGAAAGGAGCATCGAGTTCCGCACGGCCGTGAACTTTAGCGGGGAGATCAGGATACCCTATACCATTACCGATGGTACGAACACCGATACGGCGGTGATTACCCTTACCATTACGAACGTCGACGACGAGTTGACACTGGGCCAGGACGGCCCCTTCGCCGTAGAGGAGGACAACTCTTTTGCCGTGGCGATCAACGAGCTGCTTTCGAACGATACGGCCAACAATTTCGGAAGTCCCATCACGATCGAGCTCACGGGGGTTGGCAACGCAGTGAACGGGAGCGTATCCGTTGTTGGCGATGAGGTGGTCTTTGTACCCACGCCCGGCTTTGTAGGGCAGGCCTCCTTTACCTATGATGTGGATGTGCTGAGCGGTTCGGTGTTCGGCCCCGACAAACGTGTCGACCAAGGGACCTCCCCACCTATTTTGATCAACGTTGAAGGAAATGGGACCGAAAATACGGATCCAATTGCAGTGAATGATGATGGCTTTGCAGTGGAAGCCGGCGAAACACTTACAATCCCATTTGATGCGCTATTGGCGAATGATTCAGACCCCGATGGTGATGACCTCACTGTCACGCAAGTGGCGGGTAACGCAGTAGGTGTAACAGTGGCCATTGTAGGACAAACAATTCAATTTTCCGCAGCAAATCCCGGTCTTGAGTCAATAGAATATACCTTGAGTGATGGCCGTGGAGGCATAGACTTCGGTATTGTTTCTATCACAGTACAAGAATCAGGGTCCGGAGCACCGTCCGTTAATCAAAAAGCGGTACTGGTTACAAAAGCAGATGAGCAAGCGTATTTACAGGTCAATGGTATGAACAACAGAACCAGCGCCGTGGTAGAGGATTGTGATGAACAAGGACAGATTTGGACGATTTCTGATCGTGGAGACGGATTTCATAAAATAATCAATGATTATGCGAACAGGGCCCTAGAGGCTTGGAAACGTACACCGGGTAATGGAGATGATGTAACCATCTATAGTTCCAACAATTTCGATTGGCAGCGATGGGAGATTTTGGATGGTAGTAATGGCTATTTTCGAATAAAAGGAAAATACAACCAACGGTTCATGACCTTTGAAAACGGAAACGCGGTGATGCGTGATGAGAATGGTGCCGATAATCAGCTTTGGAAATTTTTGGATCCGGAAAGTGTTGATTGTACTGAACCACCGGTAAACAACCCCCCCGTAGCGGAGGGAGACGGTGCTATCTCCGGCGATCCTGACTTTACTTTGGAATTAGGGGAGACCCTTGTGATCCCCTTCGAGCGTTTGTTGGCCAATGATACCGACCCGGACGGGGACGATCTGACGATCATTGCGGTAGAGCGACAGCGCGGCGGCGATGTGGCCATTGTTGGCGAGACGGTCGAGTTTACCGGTACGGGGGCTTTTCCCGGAGCGCTTTTCACCTATACGGTGAGCGATGGCAAGGGCGGCACCGATACGGCCGGGGTGTTCCTGAACGTTTTGGACCCGCCTGAGGAGCCTACCTTCGATGCGGTGGACGATACCCCTGGCCCTGTCCGGGAGGACATCGGCCTTACGTCCTTTTCCTACGATGTGTTCCTTGCGAACGATATTGGGGAGAACCTACGGATCACTTCCTTTGATTTCAGCGACTTCCCCGGAACGATCGAGGACCTGCGTAGCGATCGTCGAATCCTGTTCCGCACGGCGGTGAACTTCAACGGTGAGATAACCATTCCCTATACCATTACCGATGGTACCGATTCGGATACCGCGGTAATCACCCTTACCATTACGGACATTATTGATGAACTTACTTTGGGACAGGACGGTCCCTATAGCACCGAGTCCGATACTTCCCTTAGCGTTCCGGTGGGCGAGCTGCTCTCGAACGATACGGCCAATAATTTTGGCAGTCCCATTACGATTGAGCTCACCGGTGTGGGCAATGCGGTGAACGGCAGCGTATCGCTTGTGGGCGATGATGTGGTATTCGTTCCTACCCCCGGTTTTGTCGGCCAGGGATCGTTCACTTATGATGTGGACGTTTTGAGCGGATCGGTATTCGGAGACGACAAGCGTGTCGATGAGGGAACCTCTTCCCCGATCCTGGTGAATGTGGAAGGAGACGGTGGGGGAGAACCACTGGACGAAGTGATTTTACGATCGAATGCGATCAACGTGGACGGGTCCACAGCTCCACAGCTTTGGGGCACTTGCGCAGAAATCTCCGCATTATCGGCGGAGGGAGCCCCGGCCGTAGTGAAGATTTCTAAAGGACGAATAGGCGTAAAAGGAGATCGTTTTGATGCCCAATTGGATTATATGCCCTTATCGGATAGCAGTGAACAATTGGAGATCAACTTTAACAGACCAGTGGTGTCCGTATCATTTACTTTGGGCAACCTAGAGGTCAATGAATGGGAAGGTGCCGATGAAACGGGCATCTGGCGATTGTTGGATGCCAATGGTACCCAAGTGGCGCAGGGAATCATTTCCCCGTCGACCGGCACTAAGGGAGGTAGGGGCGTCTATAGTTTTGAGGCAACGTCCAACAGCCCGGCAGTACGTTTGCAATTAGAGGCAACGGCATATGACAGTGGGGAGGGCGCACCGCGCACGAGCAATAACTCTGACTATAGCCTGATCAATGTGTCCTTTAGCCCCTTGCAGGAAAACTGTGGTACCCAAGCGAACACGCAGTTTGTTCAAGCCGCTCCCCTGGTATACCCGACGATCGTACAGCAAACCATGAACGTGGAAGTAGATCAGGATGCACAAAAGACGAATCAACAAATTTTGGCGGTGTATTTCTACAATAGCGGAGGTACTTTGGTCAAGAAAGATCTTTTGAACGGAAAAACAAAGGGAGTCTGTGATGTCAACGAATTGAATGCGGGAGTATTCATAGTGCGCATCGTAACGACAACCGGCAGTTACGGATATAAGATCGTGAAACGATAGTAGGAACCCTAGTTGTAGGAGGCTAGGGTGGTTTGGTAGAAAAGGCTGTTCGCAAGGACGGCCTTTTCATATTTTAAGAGGGTATAGAATGTTACGGGTACCAGTAAGAGCGGTTAAAAAAAACCGCCCAGCGTAACTTCAGGCGGCTTCATCAATAATGGTAAATGGTTTTTATATGGAACCTATCAAAAAAGCCGACTTCGCAATTGAAGCCGGCTTTTCTAGTGTATATAATTAGGAATACATTGCTCCCTATTTGACCATCTCGTAGCTACGTTTGATAAAATTGGTAAGCTCTTCTCCTTTCAGCAAACCTTTCGAAAGTCGCGCTAAATCAATTGACTGATTGATCAAACGCTCTCGTTTCTTAGCGGTCTTGGTATTTAAGATTTCCCCAACCAGTTCGTGATTGGTATTCACGATAAGGTTGTACATGTCTGGCATAGAACCCATCCCGTACATACCACCACCGCCACCAGTGCGTTGCATATCTTTCATGCGGCGCATAAATTCGGGCTCGGTAATGATGAAAGGAGACGAATCACTATCCATTGCCTCCAATTGTATGGTATATGTTTTGTCCTCGATGACCTCTTCCAAATTGGTTTTAAGCTTTTCTTTTTCCTCATCGGAAAGCTTTGAAATTTGAGTGTCATCTTTTTTGATAAGATTATCAAGGTGGTCAGCATCTACCCGGGCAAAGGAAATTTTTTCCTTAGAGGTCTCCAATTTTTGCATTAAATGTGCGATGATGGGAGAATCCATTAACAATACTTCATACCCTTTGGCTTTGGCTGCTTGGATATAGCTATGCTGTGCCTCGGCATCGGTAGTATAAAGAACAACTAGTTTCTCATCCTTATCGGTTTGCGAATCCTTGATTTTTTCCTGAAGTTCTTCGAATGTGAAATACGCACCATCTACCGTAGGGTAAAGAGCAAACTTATCTGCTTTTTCGAAAAATTTATCTTCCGAAAGCATACCGTATTCGATCACTATCTTAATGTCGTTCCATTTTTTCTCAAAGTCCTCTCTGTTGTTTTTGAACAAGGAGTTTAATTTGTCGGCGACTTTTCGTGTGATATAGGAAGCGATTTTTTTTACGGCTCCATCGGCCTGTAAATAAGAACGGGATACGTTTAGAGGTATGTCCGGAGAATCTATGACACCACGAAGCATTGTTAGGAATTCGGGTACGATTCCTTCAACGTTGTCAGTTACGAATACTTGGTTTTGATATAGTTGTATACGATCTTTCTGTACATTCAAATCGTTTGTCAACTTTGGGAAGTACAAAATTCCGGTTAGGTTGAACGGGTAATCTACATTCAAATGAATGTTGAATAAGGGCTCCTCAAATTGCATAGGATAGAGCTCCCTATAGAACCCGCTATAATCTTCGTCCTTTAAATCGGTTGGCTGTTTTGTCCACGCCGGGTTGGGGTTATTGACGATGTTGTCTACTTCCTGTGTCGGTGCTGGATCTTCTTCTTTCGCATCCTCAGGTTTAGGAAGCGTTTCAGTTTTGGTACCAAACTTGATCGGAATCGGCATGAATTTATTGTATTTGCTCAATAACTCATTGATTCGGGCATCTTCAAGAAATTCAGTGGAATCCTCCGCGATATGTAGTATGATCTCGGTACCCCTATCTTCTTTTTTTCCTTTTTTAAGATTGAATTTTGGAGAACCATCACATGACCAATGCACGGCAGGAGCATCCTTGTAGCTTTTGGTGACAATTTCTACCTTACTTGCCACCATAAAAGCAGAATAAAAACCAAGGCCAAAATGACCTATAATTCCGCTATCCTTGGCACCGTCTTCGTACTTGTTAAGGAATTCTTCAGCACCTGAAAAGGCAACTTCGTTGATATATTTTTTGACTTCCTCCTCGGTCATCCCGATTCCTTGGTCAATTAAATGAATTTTTTTACCCTCTTTGTCAACTTTTACTTCTATCATCGGATTGCCGTATTCGACCTTGGCCTCTCCTATGGAAGTAAGATGTTTGAGTTTTAAAGTAGCATCCGTTGCATTTGATATGAGTTCACGAAGAAAAATTTCGTGATCACTGTAAAGGAATTTTTTTATCAGAGGAAAGATGTTATCCACTGAAACGTTGATTTTACCTGTTGCCATAATTTTTACGTTATTTCTGTGTTTCGATGCGTTTTTTGTCTGTCGAAAAATGTACACCTATTTAGGCGTTCATCTCTACTTGACAAAAAAAATACCATTGTAAGTAAATATGACAAACTGACATTAAAATAAAAGTGGATACTGAAACTTGGTAAACATGTCAGTTACTTTGAATACCGGGCATTTCTTCATTTCAGAAAGTTTAACATATATTTCTGTTTAATTTTTTTTTAAATAAGTTAAACAATATTATATTTGCTTCAAGAGTTATACATAAAGAATCGCTATGAAAAAGATTTTAACTGTATAATCATGTTTGATTATTTATTGGTTAGGTTGTTTGAAAACGTGCTTTCCCCCGAAAGCACGTTTTTGCTAGGAGCACTTTTCTTTAGCAATCACTTAACACATTTTAAATAGAGATTCTCGTAATTTTAAGTTCTAAAACACTGCATATGGCCACAAAGACAAAAACAAAAAAAGTAACGGATGATGTACTCATAGCCGCTTACATGGAACATGTATTGGAATATGAGACAAGCCCTAAGTCTATTTATAAATTTTGTAAGGCCAATGGAGTAAGCGAAGCTGAGTTTTATACTTATTTTGGTTCCATGGAAGGGCTTCAAAAGGCGATTTGGGTAAAGTTTTTTACCAATACCCAGGCGCTGATGAACAAAAACAAGGAATATGAAGGCTTTTCTAACAAAGAGAAGATGTTAACTTTCTTTTATTCTTTTTTTGAACTGATGACCTTAAATAGAAGTTATGTGTTGTTTTGCTTGGGAGAAGGTAAAAGTAGTATGAAGAATATAGGGCAATTAAAGGGCCTCAGAAAACATGTTGTGGCGTTTGCAAGGGATTTGATTGAAGATGCAAATGCAGATAAGACGTTAAAAATCACAAAACACAATCCAAGGCTCTTTTCGGAGGGAGCATGGCTTCAGTTTATGTTTGTCCTTCGGTTTTGGATAGACGATGACTCTCCCGGTTTCGAGAAAACAGACATGGCAATAGAGAAATCTATTCATACTGTTTTTGATGTATTTGACAATACACCTTTGGAGAATCTCATTGACTTTGGCAAATTCTTGTTCAAAGAGAAAATCGCTTAAACAAACATTACTCCCTTAAAATAGCGAAAGATGAAAACGTTGGATAAGATTCCCACCGGAAAGATAGAGCGTGCAAGTAAGTTGGTGAAGACCGGAGTAAAAATCGGAGGAAATTATGTAAAGTATTACGGTAAGAAACTCATTAACCCCGATCTGGATCGCGAGGAATTGAACCAGGATAATGCAGGGGATATTTATGATGGTCTCAAGAGCCTTAAAGGCAGCGCCCTTAAAGTGGCACAGATGCTCAGCATGGAGAAGAACATACTTCCTAATGCGTATGTTGAAAAATTTTCCCTATCGCAATTTTCAGTACCCCCCTTGTCTGCACCGCTAGTACGTAAAACCTTCAAGAGTTATTTGGGTAAATACCCCGAAGACCTCTTCGATACTTTTGAAAAAGATTCTATCAATGCAGCCAGTATTGGTCAGGTACACAAGGCTACTAAGGACGGGAAGGCCCTTGCGGTCAAAATACAATATCCCGGTGTGGCGAAAAGCATCAGCAGTGATTTAGCTTTGGTGAAACCAATTGCCATTCGTATGTTCAATATTAAGGGGAAAGATTCCGACAAGTACTTTCAGGAGGTCGAAAACAAGCTTATCGAAGAGACCAACTATATTTTGGAAATAGCCCAAAGTAAAGAGATAACAGAAGCCTGTAAGCATATTGATAATCTTGAATTCCCCAGCTACTATGAGGCGCTTTCCAGTGAAAAAATTATCACGATGGATTGGATGCAAGGCCTGCATTTGAGCGAGTTTGTGAAAACAGATTTTTCAAGAGAAACAGGAAATCGTTTGGGACAAACCTTATGGGATTTTTATATGTTTCAAATTCATGGCCTTCGTAAGGTACATGCAGATCCGCATCCAGGGAACTTTCTGATCAGCAAGGAAGAAAAGCTAATTGCTATAGATTTTGGCTGTATCAAAGAAGTGCCCAAAGAGTTTTATGAACCTTATTTTGAGTTGGCGCAAAAGGAAAATATTGCCAATGAAGCTTTCTTTGTAGAAAAATTGTATCAGCTAGAGATTTTGAACAAAGACGACTCCAAAGAAGAACTACAATTTTTTACTGCTTTGTTCAAAGAAATGCTTACCCTGTTTACGGCGCCTTTTAATGAGGAACGCTTTGATTTTGGAGAGGACGTTTTTTGGTCCAAAATTGCCGAATTGAGTGAGCGGTTTTCAAAAGATGAGCAACTTCGTAAAATGAATGGGAATCGAGGTTCCAAGCATTTTCTATACATGAACAGAACTTTTTTCGGACTGTATAATTTATTACATGACCTAAAGGCCGAGGTAACCGTGCGGAGTTTTGAAAAATACCTTGATTAAGCAAGCCGAGACCACTACCTTCAGTAACATTAATTTTTCAGTATCTTAGTCATTACATTTAAAACGAAACTGTTTTAAGGAATATAATCAACCATATAATGTACAACTCAAAAATTAAAGGACTGGGCTATTACCTTCCTGAAAATGTGGTAACCAATAATGACCTTTCAAAGGTGATGGAGACCAGCGATGAATGGATACAGGAACGAACGGGTATTCGTGAACGGCGCCACGTAATCAAAGGGGATGGCGATACCACTACCACCATGGGTGTGAAAGCTGCAAAAATTGCTATTGATCGAGCAGGTATTGATAAAGACGATATTGATTTTATCGTTTTTGCAACCTTAAGTCCGGATTATTACTTTCCGGGACCGGGCGTGCTTGTGCAACGTGATTTGGGAATCAAAACGGTAGGTGCGCTCGATGTACGGAACCAATGTTCGGGTTTTGTATATGCAATCTCTGTCGCAGATCAGTACATTAAGAGCGGGATGTATAAAAACATATTGGTCATAGGTTCTGAGTTACACTCGCATGGCCTTGATATGACTACACGTGGTCGGGGAGTATCGGTTATTTTTGGAGATGGTGCCGGTGCGGCAGTGCTCACACGCGAAGAAGATACCAATAAGGGAATTTTATCTACCCACCTACATTCCGAAGGGCAGCATGCCGAAGAACTTTCGCTGATTGCGCCTGGAATGGGAAAACGATGGGTGAGCGATATTATTGAGGATAACGATCCAAATGACGAATCGTATTTCCCCTATATGAATGGGCAGTTCGTATTCAAAAATGCCGTAGTGCGATTTAGTGAAGTGATTATGGAAGGCCTTGGTGCCAATGGCTTGTCACCAACAGATATCAATATGCTGATTCCGCATCAGGCGAACTTGCGTATTTCGCAGTTTGTTCAAAAGAAGTTCGGACTTACCAACGATCAGGTGTATAATAATATAATGAATTACGGGAATACAACGGCCGCTTCTATTCCAATCGCCTTGACCGAAGCATGGGAGCAAGGAAAAATAAAGGAAGGAGATTTGGTTGTATTGGCCGCTTTTGGAAGTGGCTTCACATGGGGCAGTGCTATTATCAAATGGTAAAATACGAAATAACAAAGCCCTGATGGTAAACATCAGGGCTTCTTCTATCAACAAATCAATTAATCAGGTTCACCAACCAATCCCCTGATTCATTGGTTTTGTCAATACTTGTTTTGTAGTATTGCGGCTTTTCTATAATAGACGATGTGATTGAAAAGATGTTACACCAAGAGAAGTTAAAATGTTGCCAATTGTAAAAGAAATAGGTTTGAGTTGAAGCAGGGAAAGGGTAACATACTTCTTAACACTAAAAATAAAACCCTGACATTACTGCCAGGGTTCCTGTTATCGACTCCGCTATACTAAACACTAACCATTAACTATAAACATACAGCTTTGTCAATAACTATTTTTTTCAATACTATTAAGAGACGTTCTTTTTTAAGAATCGTTACAATATATAGCAAAACTTTAACACCCTGTACAAATGCCTAAAACACTTGTCGTTGGAGCTTCTCTAAAATCGAATCGTTATAGTAATTTGGCAATAAGGCGCCTAAGGGACCATAACATCATTACTGAGGCATTCGGTTTAAAAGAAGGTAACATAGGGGACGTACAAATAAAGACCAATTTAAATGATTTTCAAAATATTCATACGGTAACTTTATATATCAACCCAAGCCGTCAGCCTGATTTCTACGGGGGTTTGCTCAATTTAAAACCTAAAAGAGTAATCTTTAATCCGGGTACGGAAAATCCGGAATTCTATAAATTACTAGAAAACAATGGGATAGCAGTTGAAGTTGCCTGCACCTTAGTATTGTTATCTACGGGGCAGTACTAATCGGCGCTATTTATTTTTTGACTGGAAATAAGCAAAAGTTTAACATTTAGACAATGTCTTCAGGTCGGTTTTTTTTGCAGTTCACCGAATTAGGCAATGCTGCTCGTTTTGTTTTTGTCACGTATTAACCACAGTCCTAGGTAAGTAAGTAATCCGTTTATGGGTAATAATTCGTACCCGATTTGATAGCCTCCTATTTTTTCTGTAGGAATTTGAGCCATTCCAAATACCAATAACACAGCAAAAAACGCTACCAACCAAACATACGTGTCTTTCACTTGGTGTTTGGTAAAGATTCCAAATGCAAAAAGACCCAGCAGTGGGCCATATGTATACCCCGCGACTTGAAGAACGCCATCGATGACATTTGTGTCTAGTACATGCTTAAAGAGGATGACGACGATGATCAATAGGATACTCATGCCTACATGTGTCATTTTTCGTATGCCACGTTGTTTGTTTTCCGGTCGTTTCTCAATTCCTAGGAAGTCTACGCAGAAGGAAGTGGTAAGCGATGTTAAGGCACTGTCGGCGCTACTATAGGCGGCTGCAATAAGACCCAGCATAAATGTGACCGCTACGGTAATACCAAGCCCTGTGTTGAGTGCTATTTCAGGAAATAATAGATCTGATTTTGCTTTCCCATCCATTAGTGGAATGGCGATTTGATATTTTTCAGCATAGATATATAGCAGAGCGCCCAATAACATAAAGATGAAAGTAACAATAACCAATACCACGCTAAAACTCACCATATTTTTTTGGGCATCCTTTAAATTTTTGCAAGTAAGATTTTTTTGCATCATATCCTGATCAAGACCTGTCATACAAATAGTAACAAAAATCCCCCCTAAAAAGGACTTGATAAAATGATTTTTCGCAAAGAAGTCATCCGTAAAAATGACCTTATTATAGCCTTTGAACTCATCTGAAGCCAAGAATTCACCAAAGGTCCAATCAAGTTGGTCTAGTATGTAATAGATGGAAAGGCCAACCGAAACCAGCATAAAAAGGGTCTGCAGGCTATCGGTCCAAACGATTGTTTTAATACCTCCTTTAAAAGTATAGATCCATATGAGTAGTATTGACAAAGTAACGGTCGCCTCAAACGGAATTCGAATTCCGGTAAACTTGTCAAAAACAAACTGTTGAAGAACGATTGCAACCAGAAACAATCGAAAGGAAGCGCCCAGAACACGCGATATAAAAAATGAAATAGCCCCCACTTTATAGCTGACAAAACCAAAGCGCGAATCTAAATATTCATATATAGAAGTTACATTCTGTCTATAATAAATGGGCATTAGCACATAGGAAGTGATCAAATACCCAATAAAATACCCGAAAACTACCTGCATATAACTGAATTCGGAAGAAGCGACCCAGCCAGGTACTGAAATAAACGTGACACCCGATAAAGAGGCGCCTACCATACCAAAGGCTACTAAATACCACGGGGACTGCTTGCCTGCCTTGAAAAAGTCAGCATTTGAGTCATTTTTACCGGTAAAATAAGAGATGAGAAGCAGTACCACAAAATAGGCACCAATGAGTATTAAAATATGGGTGGGTGTCATTCGGTATATTTAACACTTGCAAAGTACGAAATATGAAAAACAACCATCTACTTGTGCTGCGATAAATAGTTGCAGGCAATATAAAAATAGATTGTAATTTTGTCGTTAAAAGCACAAAATGGATTTTTCATCCAAATTATTGGAAAATGCAGTTTATGAAATGTCGCAGCTACCGGGAATCGGAAAGCGTACGGCACTTCGTTTGGTACTTCATTTGCTAAAACAGCCTGTGGAGCAAACCAACGGTTTAACCAACGCCTTAGAGCAGTTACGTTCTACCGTTAAGTTCTGTGAAAGCTGTCATAACATATCTGATGTAGCTTTGTGTGAAATTTGTGCAAGTCCAAAGCGAGATCGTAGCTTGGTTTGTGTAGTGGAAGACATTAGAGACGTAATGGCGATTGAGAATACCAGCCAGTTCAAAGGGTTATACCATGTATTGGGAGGGAAAATTTCTCCAATGGAAGGTATTGGTCCGCAAGAATTAACGATTGGTTCATTGGTGAACAAGGCTAAAAAGGGGGAAATAAAAGAGCTGATTTTTGCGTTAAGTTCTACTATGGAGGGGGATACCACCAACTTTTATATATATAAACAATTAGAAGGGCTCGATATAAACACCTCTACAATAGCGAGGGGTATTGCAGTGGGCGATGAGTTGGAGTATGCAGATGAAGTTACCCTGGGAAGAAGTATCTTGAATAGAGTGCCGTTCGAGGGCTCTTTAAAGATGAAATAACAACAATATTTTATGATGTAAGTTCAATGATAAGGCTATTTATTTGTTATTTTTGCAGCCAAAAGCCTTAAAAGAGCATCTAAATTAGGAATATGTCAAAGTTTGAATTAAAACTGCCCCGGATGGGCGAGAGTGTCGCAGAGGCCACTTTGACCTCTTGGTTGAAGGAAGTCGGCGATACCATTGACCTAGATGAAGCGGTATTGGAAATAGCCACGGATAAGGTTGATTCGGAGGTGCCTAGCGAGGTAGAAGGCATCTTGATAGAGAAGCGTTTTCAGATAGATGATGTCGTTAAGGTAGGGGAGACCATTGCCATTATTGAAACCAATGGTGTGGCTACCGGTAGTTCCATAAATGGCATTGCTGATGCGGAAGTTTTGACCTCTGGGGTGGAGGAAAGTACAGCTAAAATTGAAGACGCTATACAGATAGCCAAAGAAACGATAGCAGTCCAAGCTCCGGTGGCGGTGGTTACAGATTCGAATGCTGAGCGATTTTATTCCCCCTTGGTTAAGAATATTGCGAAGCAAGAAGGTATTGCCATCTCTGAATTGGATACCATTGCCGGTACCGGTAAAGAAGGTCGTGTGACCAAAAACGATATTTTAGCGTATGTTTCAAACCGGACAGTGGCTCCAACGCCCGGCAAAACAGCGGATCAAGTAGCTCCGGCTGCTGCACAACAGGAACAAACAGCCCAAACTTCGGCAATTGCCAAAAAAGCTGAAACCACCACCACAAAGACAGCGGTTGGCGATGAGGTAATCGAAATGACCCGAATGGGCAAGTTGATCGCCAAACATATGGTAGATAGTGTTACGACTTCTGCACATGTACAGAGTTTTATAGAAGTAGATGTGACGAACATCGTAAACTGGCGAGCCAAAACGAAAGATGCCTTTGAAAAACGAGAAGGGGAAAAACTTACTTTCACCCCAATTTTTATGGAAGCTATAGCGGTCGCCTTGAAGAAGTATCCCATGATGAATATTTCGGTGGACGGGGACAAGGTCATTAAAAAGAAAAATATTAATATAGGAATGGCAGCTGCCTTGCCCGATGGGAACCTGATTGTACCGGTTATTAAGAATGCCGATCAGTTGAACCTCGTAGGCATGGCCAAAGTGGTGAATGACTTGGCGGTACGTGCTAGAAACAATCAATTAAAGCCAGATGAAATTCAAGATGGCACCTATACGGTTACCAATGTAGGAACCTTTGGGAGTGTGTTCGGAACGCCCATCATTAACCAACCACAGGTTGGTATTCTAGCCCTAGGAGCCATCCGGAAAATACCATCTGTGATAGAAACCGCAGATGGGGATTTTATTGGCATTCGCAGTAAAATGTATATTTCCCATAGCTACGACCATAGAGTGGTGAATGGCGCTTTGGGCAGCATGTTTGCCAAGGAAGTGGCAGATTACCTTGAGGCTTGGGATGTGAATCGCAAAGTTTAAGAATTCAAAGCACACCAGATAAGCAAAAACCGCCTTCGCAAGAGGCGGTTTTTTTTATGCTTTTTCCTGAAAGTACAAACAATCCATAGCGTACCTAAGTTTGTGGAAAGGAGCACTTTTTATATAGGTTTGATGAGAAAAAATCAAAATCCATTTTAGGAAGCTTCCGTAAGAACTATCTTTGTTGAAACAACGACCCAGATGACACTTACCCTTACCCGCCCTATTTGCTTTTTTGATTTAGAGACCACCGGTACCAATGTGGCAAAAGATAGAATCGTAGAAATATCGATCCTGAAAGTTTACCCAAACGGAAATAAAGAAAGTAAGACGTGGTTGGTGAATCCCGAAATGGCAATTCCAAAGGAGTCATACGACATTCATGGTATTTCGAATGAAAAAGTGGCGAATGAACCAACATTTAAAGAACTTTCCAAAGAAGTATATCAAATGATCAAAGAATGTGATCTGGGCGGTTTTAATTCGGATCGTTTTGATATCCCATTGTTGGCAGAGGAAATGCTTCGCGTGGGGGTCGATTTTGATATGAAAAATATGGTTTCGATAGATGTGCAAACTATTTTTCATAAGATGGAAAAAAGAACTTTGGGAGCCGCCTACAAATTTTATTGCAATAAGGATTTAGTAGATGCCCATAGTGCCGAAGCTGATACCTTGGCGACCTACGAGATTTTATTGGCGCAATTAGATCGGTACCCTGATTTGGAGAATAATGTTAAAAAACTAGCGGAATTCTCTACGCATCGCCGGTTTGTAGATCTTGCCGGTTTCATAGGGTTGGACGATGATGGAAATGAAATATTCGCCTTTGGCAAACACAAGGGTAAGGGAGTGCATGAGGTGTTGGAGAAGGAGCCTGGTTATTTTGGATGGATTTTAAACGCCGATTTTCCCTTGTATACCAAAAAAGTACTCACACAAATAAAACTAAGCAAGCTAAACAATAAGTTAGGGTAATGCGTATTACTATTTGGTTCTCCCTATTAATGGTGTGCACAATAAACGCCCAAGAAGTGCTCTTTGAAGGACACGTCTACGATACCAAGACCAAAGAACCCATCCCTTTTGTAAACCTAAGTTTTTTAAATACCCTTAAAGGGACCTCTACAGATGAAGATGGGCATTTTTTCATCGATGTTCCCAACGATTATCTAGAGCGGCAATTGCATATTTCTTCCTTGGGGTACAACGATAGCATCATTTTAGCAAAAAGCTTGTATAAGACCAAACGATTTGAAATGGTCGAAGAGTCTTTTGAACTCGAAGAGGTCGTTGTGACAGAGAAATTGAGCAACACAGCATTTTTAAACCCCATCCAAAGTTATAGTATCACCAGCGGATTTGCCTCTACTTCCACCCCATGGGTGTTGGCGCTATATTTCCCTAATATCGGTGCTCAAGACAAGTTTGTAGATGTTGTAACAATTTTCATACAGCCTACTCAGGGTTTTGATAGGGCCGCGGCGAGCTTTCGGCTAAGAATCTATGATATAGATCCCTCGAACGGAAAACCAAATAACGATCTTTTGCGAAAGAGTGTATTGCTCGAATCGCAGAAAGGCAAGGACTATGTGTCGGTTGATTTGGCGGCGCTTCAAATAAAAGTCCCGAAAGAGGGGATTTATGTAGGTTTGGAGTGGTTGTTCGTTCCAAGTAATTGGTATACGAACACCTTTATGCACCCCATTAGCAAGGAACAAGTTGTAGAAGATCGTTTTGCACCCACTTTTGGAGGCGTGTATAGCAAGAATCAAAATTTTAAGGCAATGGTATACGGAATGGGCGAATGGAACGATTTCGTAACCAAATCAAAAGACCGAACAAAGAATCTCATACCGGCTATCAGTATGAAGATTATACGAAACTAAAGCGTTGCCGGCAATGAGAATATTCGTGTGATGATGAACGGTTCAAGTTGATTGGCAGTACCATTTTTAATAACCAAATAAAACCTATGAAGTTAATTTGCATCGGCAGAAATTATACGGAACATATAAAGGAACTGGAAAATGAAAAGCCCGACAACCCTGTGGTGTTCATTAAGCCAGATTCTGCGATACTTCCCAAAGAACAGGATTTTTATATTCCCGAATTTTCAAAAGAGGTGCACTACGAAGTAGAGGTATTGGTGAAAATCAAAAAAGTGGGCAAACATATTGATGCAAAGTTTGCTCCTGGTTATTATGATGAGGTGGGATTGGGAATCGACTTTACTGCACGAGATCTGCAACAAAAATTAAAGGACAAAGGACTGCCATGGGAAAAGGCAAAAGGCTTTGATGGGGCCGCGGTGATAGGAGAATGGTTGCCTAAATCGAATTTTCAGGATTTGAACAACCTACATTTTTCGCTTCAAAAAAATGGCGAAATCGTGCAAGAAGCGAGCACTGCCCAGATGTTGTGGAAGCTCGATGACTTGATTTCCTATGTGTCGCGATTCTTTACACTGAAAAAAGGCGATATTATTTTTACAGGTACCCCTGCGGGTGTTGGTAAAATAAAGCCAAATGACTATCTTTCGGGCATACTGGAAGGAAAAGAATTGTTTTCCGTAAAAATAAAGTGATGATTTACAGCTTGGATAAAATAAACGAAATGGCCGAGGGCGACGAGGAATTTGTACAATCTGTAATTTCGGTTTTTTTAGAGGAAGTGCCAAGCGATTTGGAACAGCTTGAAAGTGCACTGCAGTCTAAAAACTATGATCAGGTGTATAAGTTGGCCCACAAAATAAAGCCCAATGTAGATTTATTGGGGATGGAACAGACCCGGGCCGCTGCTTTGGAAATAGAGACCTTGGGTAAGAGCGAAGCCAATATGTCGGAAATCGAGAAGGTTTTTCCAACACTACAAAAAGATATAGCACAAGTGGTTTCTGAACTTAAGAAAGACTTCAATCTGTAATGCTTGCCGAAATTATTACGATTGGCGATGAGATTCTCATTGGCCAAATAGTAGATACCAACTCTGTTTTTATTTCAAAGGAACTTAATAAAATTGGTATCTCGGTGTATCAGATTACTTCGGTACAAGACGAGCGTGCGCATATTTTAGAAGCCCTGAAAGCGGCTGGGGAGCGTGTTGATCTCGTTATCTGTACAGGAGGTTTGGGCCCTACCAAAGACGATATTACCAAACATACTTTTTGTGAATTTTTTGGGGATACACTGGTCGAAAATAAGGAGGTGTTACAACATGTAGAATACCTATTCGCCAAATACATTAAAACTTCGAAAATATCGGATGTAAATCGGCAACAAGCATTGATTCCATCAAGAGCGATTGCATTAAAGAACGAATTTGGCACAGCGCCCGGTATGTGGATAGCTAACGGGAATACGGTATATGTGTCGCTTCCAGGAGTACCTTTTGAAATGAAGGGCCTTATTAAGAATGAGGTTGTACCACGAATTGTCAAAGAGTTTAAACGACCACATATCCTCCATAAAACCTTGGTGACCTATGGTGGCGGGGAGAGTGCCATTGCCGAGAAAATTGCCGACTGGGAGGAGAATCTGCCCAGTTTTATCAAACTAGCCTATTTGCCAAGTCTGGGGAAAGTACGACTGCGTTTAAGTGCCAAGGGTACAGATCGGGAGTTATTGGAAAAAGGCATTGCCGAAGCATCCGAAAAACTCTATCCGCTTATAGGGGATTTGATTTATGGTTTTGAGGATGAGGAAACCCTGGAAGAAACATTGGGGAAATTACTTGCAAAAAATAAAAAAACAATTGCTACTGCCGAAAGTTGTACGGGGGGCAGAATTGCCCAGCAATTAACATCGGTGCCCGGGGCATCTGCCTATTTTAAGGGCAGCGTGGTCAGTTATGCCACCGAGACCAAAATAGAGGTGTTAAAAGTGCCAAAGGAATTAATACAAGAACATTCCGTTGTAAGTGAAGAAGTTGCAATTGCAATGGCGCAAAATGTGCAGTCTTTGATGGATACCGATTTTGCAATAGCAACTACCGGTAATGCGGGACCAACAAAAGGGGAATCAGATGCGGAGGTCGGTACGGTCTGTATCGGTATCGCCACCCCGAACGGTAGTTTTGCGCAACAATTTATGATGGGAAATCACCGCGATAGAATTATTCAAAAAGCGGTGCATAAGGCCTTTGAACTTGTGCAAAAAGAAATTTTAAAAATCTGAAGTAGAAGCTTGTTCATCCCGTAAAAATGACCTAAATTTGCAGCCTGTTTAAAAAAATCAGCGTAATGTCAAAAGTTTGTGAAATTACAGGAAAGAGAGCAATGTTCGGAAACAACGTTTCTTTCTCTATCAATAAGACCAGAAGAAGATTTGACGTAAATCTTTCTAAAAAGCGTTTTTATATCCCAGAAGAGGACCGTTGGGTAACACTCAAAGTTTCTGCAAAAGGATTGAAAATCATCAACAAAAAGGGTATTTCCGCTGTTTTGAAAGAAGCAAAGGCGCAAGGATTGATCAAGTAATCCGAAAAAAAGACAAAGATGGCAAAGAAAGGTAACAGAGTTCAGGTTATTTTGGAATGTACAGAGCATAAAGAATCAGGGCAGCCTGGAACTTCACGGTACATCACTACCAAAAACAAAAAGAACACTCCTGAAAGAATGGAGTTGAAAAAATACAATCCCATTCTAAGAAGAATGACGGTTCACAAAGAAATTAAGTAACACGATTTTCGCGCTAACGAAAATTATTAAAGAAACGTTGAGTCATGGCAAAGAAAACGGTAGCAAGTTTACAGACAAGTTCAAAAAGGTTGACAAAGGCCATTAAAATGGTAAAGTCTCCTAAAAGTGGCGCTTACACGTTCAGTGAGTCAGTAATGTCTCCTGAAATGGTAAATGAGTGGTTGGCTAAGAAGTAACGGGCCTCCAATAGAAAATACTGAGCTGCTTTCGAAAGAAAGTGGCTTTTTTTATGGGCCATATTAAGAGGAAGTACGATCACAAAATCAGAAGGTTTTGAACGGCTTTTGGTATTGGCAAAGCGTCTGAGAATCACAACTACAATTTAATCGCTATTCTTGGGGTGCGCATTCTAGTTATTGCTTTTTACTTTCTTATATTTGAATTAACGTATTTAGACAGAAAATGAGTTTGTTCAAGAATATATTCTCCTCCAAGAAAAAGGAAAATCTCGACAAGGGTCTCGAAAAATCCAAGGATAGTTTTTTTGGAAAGTTGACCAAGGCGGTCGCAGGTAAATCGAAGGTAGACGATGATGTCCTCGATAATCTTGAGGAGGTATTGGTATCCTCCGATGTTGGCGTTGATACTACGCTAAAAATAATCAAACGAATAGAAGCGCGCGTGGCCCAAGATAAGTATTTGGGTACAGAGGAGCTTAATAAGATATTAAGAGAAGAAATTGCCGGACTACTTTCTGAAACCAATACGGGAAATGCAGCGGAAATTACCATTCCCCAAAACGTAAAGCCGTATGTTATTATGGTAGTTGGGGTGAACGGGGTTGGGAAAACAACTACGATTGGAAAACTGGCCTACCAATTAAAGAACCAAGGATATAAAGTGGTATTGGGTGCTGCGGATACCTTCAGGGCAGCGGCGATCGATCAACTTGAAGTATGGGCCGATAGAGTCGGAATCCCTATTGTAAAGCAGCAAATGGGTAGTGATCCGGCGTCGGTAGCCTTCGATACATTGAGTTCTGCGGTTACCCAAAACGCGGATGTTGTTATAATTGATACAGCTGGGCGTTTGCACAATAAGGTGAACTTGATGAATGAGTTGACCAAAGTAAAAAGGGTCATGCAAAAGGTAGTGGATGATACTCCGCACGAGGTACTTTTGGTCTTGGATGGATCTACCGGTCAAAATGCCTTTGAACAAGCGAAACAGTTTACGAAAGCGACCGAAGTTACCTCTTTGGCTGTTACAAAACTTGATGGTACGGCCAAAGGCGGGGTGGTAATAGGGATATCGGACCAATTTCAAATACCCGTTAAGTATATTGGAGTAGGGGAAGGGATTGAAGACCTGCAGGTATTTAATAAATATGAGTTTGTAGATTCATTTTTTAAAACTTCTAATTGAAAACCGCTGCTGCTATAGCGCTATTATTTTGCTCTTCGCTTCTTGCGGCACAACTACAACATCCAAAAGCAAGTCCGGCCTCCCATTTAACCCAGGAAATAGGGCTTACAACTATAGAAATCGATTATTCCCGCCCAGCTGTAAAAGGTAGAAGAATTTTTGGAGATTTGGTTCCCTATGGGCGTATTTGGCGTGTGGGAGCAAATGCTTCGACAAAGATTACCGTTGATTCGGAAGTAACCATCAATGATAATGTTTTAGCACCAGGAACCTACGCCTTGTACGCATTTCCCGAGGCCGAGGAATGGCAACTGGTTTTTCATAAAAATACGGAGCATTGGGGAGACGGTAGAAAGGCATATGACCCCGGGGAGGATGCTTTTCGAATCAGGGTCAAACCTGAAAAGATTCCCTATTTACAAGAAAACTTTCTCATCACCTTCGAGCATTTGAAGCATGATGCTGCACAACTGACGTTGATTTGGGAACATACAAAGATTCGCATTCCATTACAGGTAGATACCCATGCACAAATGTTGAAGGAAATCGATGAAAAATTAAAAGTCAACCCAACGGCACAAACGTATTACGAAGCTGCGCGATATCTCCAAGAACAGGAAACGGGTTATGATACTTCCTTAGTGTATTTGAACAAAGCATTACAATTAGGGGGCGATACCTACTATTTTCATCGTGTAAAGTCGTTGGTAGAAGCCGCATTGTTGCAGTATGATGCCGCTATAAAATCGGCTAAGAAGAGTCTTGAACTTGCCGAGGCACAAGGGAAAGATGAGTTCGTTCGAATGAATCAAAAGAATATCGAAGCATGGAATATCCTAAAACAAAAATAAGCAGGCTCCTCCTTTTACTTTTCTTTGTTTTGATGACGGCTTGTA